>JAUYTA010000281.1 GCA_030695265.1 Bacteroidota bacterium | reverse complement strand
CACTGCTTTTTTAATCTTCTTTTCACTCATATCTCCATGAAATACGAGCAGCGAATATTTCAGTACCAAAGGCTGATCAAATGGAATTGCTACTGGTTGCCGACCCGGATATGCAGCATTTTGCATGCTGGCTTTGCTACGAATAATCCAACTGTCAGATGGATCCGGATTCTGTAGATTACTGAGAATGACTACCCCACCCTTTTTCCCACCTTTCAGGAATGAACCATCAATTTTCATTGTATTTCCAGCGGTAATGGCGGTATTGGTTGGTTTAACCAAACCGTTTTCTCCTGAAAAACTTACATCTTCCGGCAATTTTAACCGGATTGAAAAGCCACTGTAGCCTTTTTCGTCGTCCGAACCTCCGATACTTAAGTGATCAGTCAGGGCTTTCAGTTTTATTTCGAAATCAATGCGTCTGTAGCTGCCTGCTTTAGGGTACATTGTAATGGTTGTTTGCTCCTGAAGGTAGGGTTCTGAACCGTCCTTCCACAATGGAGAATTCCAGTCAACTATGGTAGTGAGGTAGCCAATTCCCTTTTGCAGCCGGAATTCTATATCAGTATTTTTTTGCTGAAAATTCTTCAATTCCCAGCCATCTGAAACAGATTTGTTGTCAATTAAAATCTGGTGCCATGCCCAGAAAACTCCCCGGTGATGAAGGTGGTCAGCCGGAAAATCTTCGGTTAACCTTGAGTTGTCAGCGCCGTAAAGTGGATGGATGTAATTGCGTCTACTATATTCTCCATCCTTGTCTTTCGGACTTTTCTGATAAAAAAACAGGCTGTCTTTTCCTTCCATAAAAAGGAAACCGTCTTCTTTTACCACCATATTAATTTGAGATTTTCCAACAAATGACAGGCATGTCAGGAGGAAAAAAGGCAACAGTTTTAGCATTTTCATAACTTTGGTTCCCAGCCTTTGTGGTATTCGCGGTCCCAAAGTTTCATGCCAGCTTTATCCAAAATCCGACCGGTTTCGGTATTAACCTTGAATGACTTGTTGATGCGCGACGAAATATTGGCATAATGTGTCAACATTTGAGTAACAGCGCCCTCTTCAATCGGCGAATTGAGCTTGGTTTCAGTGCCACGAATCACATTGAAAAAGTTAACCACGTGTTCGTCAGTCATGTCGCCACCACCACCGAGTGCAGTTCCGGCTTCGCTTCCCGACGATTTGCTGTCTTTCACTTTTTTGCCGCTTCTGTCAAAGAGCGTGTAACCTTCGCGATTCACAAAAACGGAACCTTCGCTTCCATAAATAATTGTTCCGCGGTCCGATCCGTAAGTTTTGTGCCCGTTGCGACTTTTACCATCCCATTTAATGATTTTATTTCCGGGGAAACGGAAAGTTGCATCCATCGTGTCGTACATTTCCCAGCCGTCGTTCAGGAAATGGCGTTTGGCAGCTTCAACATCCACATGATTCGGATATTTTACCTGCAATGCCCAGCGTGCAATGTCCAATTCATGAGTGGCGTTGTTGCCGGTTTCAGCAGTTCCCCAGTTCCAACCGTACCAATGCCAGTTGTAATCCCAGATGTCGTGCATGTATTCGCGGCGCGGCGCTGGTCCCTGAAAAAGTTCCCAGTCCAGACCTTCAGGAACAGGAGCTTTTACCGGCACCGGGCATTCACCGCGGGTATTGGCATAAAATGCAACTGCTTTGTAAGCATCGCCGATCGCGCCTTTGTGAATTTCCGAAATGATTTCCTGCGTTTCTTTTGACGACCGCTGCTGGTTACCCATCTGAACTACTTTACCGTATTTTTTGGTGAAAGCTACCAGCAATTCACCTTCGCGCGGATTGTGACTGCATGGTTTTTCAATATAAACATGTTTGCCGGCCTGCATAGCCAGCCAGGTGCCTGGTGCATGCCAGTGGTCAGGAGTTGCGTTGAAAATAGCATCAACACGCTGGTCGTTCCAAATTTCGTGAATATCGTTTACCAATTTGGCATTCCCGGAAACCTTACCAGCCAGATCTTTACCCACCTTATCACGCTGTTTTTTCATCACGTCGCAAATGTAGGCCACATCTACATTGTTCTTTTTATCCTTAAGCGCTGCATAATAAGCGCTTACACGACGACCGCAACCCATCAGCGCCACATTCAAACGATCGTTGGCTCCAACAATGCGCGTATAACTCTTTGCGCTAAAGCCAGTGGCCATTCCTCCAATGGTAATCCCGGCAGCTCCAACTGCCACATTTTTAATAAATTCCCTGCGATTTGATCCCATGATTTATTGATTTTGGTTTATTAAAGGTTTCTGATTTTTAAGCTTCTGAATTTTACCTGATCCTGATGATACTGAAGCATAATTGGTGCTTCTTTGATCATTCCGAAATTTTCGAATTCAGCATATTTACTCCTGGCCACCAATGCTTTGTAAATGTTTGAACCACGAACATATTCAACCACTTTAACTCCGTTTAGCCAATGTTCGATACGATTATCGGGATAAACAACAATGCGTCCAATGTTCCACTCGCCGGCGGGTTTGGTAAACCTATCCTGTTTGTCAGCCGGAATCAGATCGTAAAGTGAAGCCATGGTGCGGTTTCCAACAACTCCCATTTTTGCATCCGGATGTTTTTTATCGTCGAGCACCTGGTATTCAAGTCCGATTGACGGGCCGCCGTTTCCGGTAAAATATTTTACACCGCTGTTGGCGCCTTCAGCAAAATTAAATTCAAACTGAAATTCAAAAGCTGAGAATTTTTCAACAGTAACAATATCGGTACCTTTTACCGGTTTTTCTTTGGTACTGGCAACAGCCATCAAGGTTCCGTCTTCCACTTTCCAACCTTCTGAAGGAAACTTTTCCTGACTGGCAGCTTTCCAGCCATTGGTAGTTTTACCGTCGAAAAGCATCTTCCAGCCCTGTTGCTTTTCAGCTTCGCTTAAATAATTGGGCAACAAATTCACCACCAAAACATCAGGAGTTTCGGTAGCTTTCAGGTTGGTAGTCTTAATTCGGATATTCTTCCAGCGAATTTGCTTGCCGGGTTCAACATCTTTCCCGATGGAATGAACCTGAAGTGCAATCAAGCCGCTTGGGGTCATATCGTCGAATACATAAGCAACCGGAATCCCGTTTAACCATGTGCGGATGCTGCTGCCAACGCATTCGATGCGGTAACGGTTCCATTCGCCCATTTTAAAGGCTGATTTGGCAACAGGATTTAACTCATTTGTGTAAAGCCATCCGCGACGAGCTTCATCGTAAATGCCACCACTCCATGCACGCGCCGAAGGATCGACTTCGCACTGGTAGCCATGAACACGACCGTCCTTGATGTCGGGTTTACTGATACTACGGAACTGAATACCGGAATTCATGTTATCGGTAACCAGCAGATCGAGTTCGAGTATAAAATCACCGTAATCTTTATCGGTGGCAAGGAACGAATTGGGAGTATTGGAGACTGTTGTTCCAACAATTTCACCCTTTTCGACATGATATTTGGCTTGTCCGTTGAGCTGATGCCAGCCTGTCAGGTCTTTTCCGTTGAAAAGCGAAATCCAGCCATCCTTCTTTTTTGCTGAAGCGGCTGAAAAAATAATTAGGAAAGCAACTAGAATCTGAAGTTTTCTCATGTGATTATTTGGTTAATGGTTTTGATTATAAATTTCCGTGTGCGATAACGGAGCAAATTTAAAAATTTAAATGAACTTTGATTCCATGTTTTTGAACACACTCATGCATTAAGGAGTTGTTCAGTGCGAACAACATCCTTTTTTTATAATGAATATTAATCCCTATTTTTGTTTCAAAACAACAACATTAATGAAGATTACCATCCTGATTGTTTACGCTTTAATTCTATTTCTGATCGGAATTTATTCGTATCTAAAAATCAAAACTCCCGTTGACTATTTTCTTGCAGGAAAAAAAACAGGTATCTGGCAGGTTTCCGGCAGTTTGCTTGCCACCATTTTGGGCGGATCAG
>JAUYTA010000279.1 GCA_030695265.1 Bacteroidota bacterium | reverse complement strand
TCTTCTCCTGAAAGGTTTAATTCGAACTGTTTATTCAACAAGGAAAGCATAAAAGCACCATCGGCAGAACCTCCACCCAGGCCTGCTCCAAATGGAATTTGTTTGTGTAAATGAATTTTAAGGGCTGGTAAACAGAAATCTTTTTGCAGCATCCGGTATGCTTTCATCACCAGGTTCGACTCAGGATCGCCTGAAATATGGATTCCGCCCGATGAAAACTGAACCTCATCTGAAGTAGCAATTTCGAGTGCATCGCTCCAGCCAACCGGAAAGAAAACGGTTTCAAGGTTGTGGTAACCATCCGCCCGTTTTTCGGTGATGCACAAACCGATGTTTATTTTGGCATTTGGAAAACTTATCATTCCGCAAAAATAAAAATTACTGCTATTTCTTTTTTGTAATCAGTACTTTATCAATCTTGTTGTGATCGATGTCAACCACTTCAATGATGGAGTCGGAATAAACAAACTTGTCGCCCAATTCAGGAATCTTATTTATTTTACTGAAAACAAAACCTGCTACGGTGGCATATTCAATTTCCTCAAAGTCGATTGTAAAACCTTCGATCAAACCTACAAGTATTTCAACCGGAGCATCGCCGCTCACCAATAAAGACTGGTCTTCACGCACAAATATATCAGGTTCAGTGATTTCATTCTCCTCCGGAAAATCACCTATAATGCTCTCCAGAATATCATGCAGGGTAATAATGCCTTCCAAACTCCCATATTCATTCACCACAACCGAATAGTAAAATTGCTTTTGTTTAAAAATATTGAGAACTTTTTGAGCATGAGTGTTTTCATGAATTACAATTGGGGAATGCAAAATCTGGCTGATTTCGGCTGGCTGATCAGAAAAAGAATTCAGGAGATATTCTTTTACGGCCAAAACTCCGACGAATTCTTCCTGATACTTTCGGCAAGCCAATATTTTGCTGTGATTCAGTTTTAATATTTTAGCATGAAGTTCCTCTTTCGGGAGATCAATGTCAACCCACTCCACATCGGTACGATAAGTCATGATGTGTTTGGCTCGTTTATCCGAAAAATAGAACACCTTTTCGTGCATCTGGTTTTGCTCTTTTTCAATCACCCCCTCGTGCGATGCTATTTTGAGCATGTACAAAAGCTCAGCCTCTGTCATTTGTTCCGGATTTGGTTTTATGCCAAGCAGCCTGTTTATAAGATTCGTTGACAAGGCAAGCAACCTGACAAAAGGATAAAAAGCCAAACTGATGTAATAAATTGTTGGAGCCACTGCGACCGCTATCTTCTCAGGTTTTCCCAATGCGATGGTTTTTGGCACCAGTTCGCCAATAACGATGGAAATAAAAGTAATTGCCAGAACGGTAATTGTCAGCGCAATTTCATGCGCATATCTGGCGATCGACTCAAACTGTGCGAAAAAAGGAGTAAAGTCGTCGGCCAAATTCATTCCGCCGTAAACACCGGTTACAATACCAATCAAGGTAATTCCGACCTGAATGGCAGAAAGAAAATTTTCGGAATTTTGCAACAGTTTCAAGGCAGTTCGCGCACCCTTTTTCCCATTCTTCTTGAATTGCTCAAGCCGGGCCTGTTTGCTCGAAATCAATGCCACTTCGGACAATGCAAAAAATCCGTTTAGTAAAATCAGAAATCCAAGTACGATAAATTCCATTTTCAGAAAAAAAAGTGAAGAGATAATTCAGACACAAAGTTAACAGAGTATCCTCATGTTACTTCAAATATTCTACAACAAAGGAATTTTTTGGATTGAAGACCATTTTGTCCCAGTCGGGGCGTTGGGCTTCGTTTGGCCAGGAATGTTCGCGATATGGAACAGGGTAAATTATCTTTTCGCCTTTTGCCTGATTGATGGCTGCATAAATTGAAGTTGGCGGACAAGTCCGGTCAACCAAACCGATTTCGACCACAATGGTGGCATTCGAATTTTTCAACAAATTTGCAGCATCGAAATAAGGAAGCGCTTTTTTCATTTTTTTTATGTCGCCGGATCGTTCGAAGGGTTGCGGCCAGCCACCTTTGCGGTCAACAAACGTTCCACCCCAATCGCACATCGCCGGAACTGTGGCCACCACAGCGCTTACCCTCGGGTCGAGTCCGGCTGCAGCCAACGCTTGTCCCCCACCCTGACTTTCGCCAATTACCAGAATCCGCTTTCCGTCCCACTCGGGCAGTTTGGTCAAAAAATCAAGTGTGCGAATTAACCGCAAATACATTCCCCTGAAATATAAATCATCACGGTTTTCAAGTCCTTGTATGTAGTAATCTTTCAGTTCGCCAGCTTCCAGGTTGTCGTAATATTCGTCAGGCTGACCGTTGAGCATACCGTGGGCATTCAGGTCGAAGCACATTGCACCTTTTCCCATTTTGGCATAACGCAGCGCTTCTCCGGCTTCCGACTTGCACCAAGAACCTTTCACTCCGGCTGCATGAACCAGCAAAACAATCGGCAGCGATTTGGGAGCAGCTTTCGTGGGTCTGGCAAAATAACCGCGGGCTGATTTGGGCCCGGTGCAGTTGATCTCTGTGTCAAAACAGACATATTCATACTCTTTGCTTTCATTCCTGCCAAATTTTACGTCCAACTGAAGCGCCGTCAATAATTGCTTTTCAGTATTCCAGTATTTGTTGATGTCTTTGGGTGTTTTGATTCCGGGTTTTAAATTCTGCGGATCAACGATCATTCCGAGCAGTTTTTTCTGGTCTTTTATACGGGCTTCAACCATAAATGAAGATGGTTTGGAGGAAGAACCTTCAAATACCAGCAGCGAGTCTGCTTCAGGCAAAAATGCTTTTTCTGAAATAATCTGATCACTGTTTTTTCGCACCACAACGTAAATCGAATCATTTGTCCGGTTTTGAACAAAAGCCATCACACGTATTTTTTCGCCTTTTGTATAAATTCCGGTTTCGTTGGATTGCTTTAATTCCAGCGTTTGATTTTGAGCAAGTGAAACAAGTCCTGAAATCAGGAAAAAAAAGAAAGATAACAGAATGAACTTTTTCATGTGTTTGGAATTTTTAATATGTATTACCAATCTTATTTTCTGAACACTGAACATTGCGACTGTAAACTATTTTCCCTTGTCCTCCGGTTGTTTTTCATCTTCATCAGGAAACTCCAAATCCAGTTCGGCAGAATCTTTCTCGTCTTCCTCATCATATATTTCAATGATTGGTTCGGTGAACGATTTGCTGACCAGACGTTTATCGAGCGTGAGCAAAAGTGAAGGAAGTACCATCACGTTGAAGAACATGGCAATGAGCAAAGTGGTCGAAATCAGGATTCCGAGTGCCTGAGTTCCTCCAAATTCAGAAACGATAAATACGCTGAAACCAAGCACCAGTACAATACTGGTATAAATCATGCTGAAACCGGCTTCGTGCAGGGCAAGCAAAGCGGATTTTTTTATGTCGCCGTTGGTTATTTTTAATTCGTGCCGGTAGCGCGAAAGGTATTGAATGGCATTATCTACCGATATTCCGAGTGCGATGCTGAACACGATGATGGTGGATGGTTTGATGGGAATTCCAGCAAAACCCATGATTGCAGCAGTAATGAGCAGCGGAATTATATTAGGGATCATTGATACCAGGATCATTCGCAAAGATGAAAAAAGCAAAGCCATCAACAAAGAAATCAGGAGAATGGCGATACCAACACTTTCAAACAGGTTTTTAATCAGAAAATTGGTACCTTTTGCATATACAACGCTGTTCCCGGTAAGTTTTACATCAAATAAGGCGGGGTCGAAAATACTGTCAACCTGTGGCCGTATCTTTGTCATGAGCGAATCCATGTGTTTGGTTCCAACATCGGCCATTTGAAAACTCACGCGGGTAATTTGTTTGGTGCTGTCGAGAAACGATTGCAGTAAATCTGTTCCTGTACTTTGCATATTCTTTGGGAGATATCCCAGAATAAAGTTTCGCTCCATTGAGCTTGGCAGTGAAT
>JAUYTA010000266.1 GCA_030695265.1 Bacteroidota bacterium | reverse complement strand
ATGAACAATTATATCCGAAGCATATTTTTTTCTGAATTTGTCCAGTGCCTGATAAACCCTTTTTTTGATCTGTAAGTTTTCTTCAAAAGTTTCAGGAATGATATTTTCTTTTGTAACAATATACAGATCAATATCGCTGTCAGCATCTGGAGTGCCATAGGCGTAACTTCCAAATAAAATTACTTTTTCAGGATCTATCGGGCGTAAAAATTCAATTATTTCATTTTTCACTATTTCGGACAACATACTTTCAAATTTTTAAGTTGGAAAGGTAAGAAATTTTGTTTTAAACTGATTGCCCCATTCTCCATCATCATGCAGGTAACAGCCCATAAATTTACACATTGCCCGTTATTAATTTACTTTGAAAAACTTCATATCCTTCACTTCCATTAAGCTTTTGGGTAATTCTTCGTCATCTTCTGGAAGGTATATTTTCGGATCTGTCAAAATAGCCTGTTTGTCTTCAGGAAAAGCCAGCGGTACTTTCCGGTTGGTTGACCAGGCCTGATTTTCAGCAAACGTTGCACCTGAATATCTGCCATTCGCAAATGAAACTGAATGACCCGTGAGTAGAAAAACATTGTTTCGGAAGTTGAATCCGGGATAATCGCCCGGCTCAAAGCTGGCAGCATGTCCATAACAATTGACCACTGTATTTTCGTAGATCTGGCAGTCCGACATTGTTTCGGGCGCACCTTTTGCAATCCAGATGTGGAAGCCGGCCTGTCCGTTTTTTCTTCCATCGTTGTAACTGATGTTGTTGCGGATAATGTTATTTTTCCAGACTGAAGCTTCAAAATACTGGAATAATCCGTATCCGGCGCCTTCGTTGTTGGCTGAAAAATTATACTGCATCACCGAGTTGGTCATCCCGCCATCGAAGTCGAAACCTCCGCCATCTTTCCCTTTTTCTGATGTAAAGTTGTTGTGCGCATAGCAATACTGAATGGTGATACTGTCGCTTTGGTATGCCCAGATTCCAACCGGACCATTGCCTTCGCGTGGCATGTCCCAGCCGTTGCCCATTGCTTCACAATATTCGATGATTCCGTTGGTCACGCCGCCAATCAGGATGCCGTTTCCGGAGTGATTGTCCAAAACTGCCGGGCAACCCGGATTATTTTCGGCCACACAATTGGCGATGTATAAATTCCTGAAAGTTTTTCCACCCGATCCTTCCAAACCACCGGCATCCTGCCCGTCAGATTCGACATTGATACCCGCAAAACCGTTGTCGTGCGCATAAACATTGGTTATC
>JAUYTA010000133.1 GCA_030695265.1 Bacteroidota bacterium | reverse complement strand
ACAATAAATGACCACAACTGACTGATGCAAAATACCAAATGGGTATGTAAACGGACAATCATTATTTTAAAATTAATGGCTATCTTTCAAGTCCAATTTATTAACTAATAAACCAAAAAATATCATGAATAAAATTTCAATAAAAACTGTTCTTTTCCTTGTTACTGCTGCTTTTATAATGTCGTGCACAGCACCGAAACCCAAAAATGAAGGCTGGATTCAATTGTTTAACGGGAAGGATATAAACGACTGGAACATTAAAATAACCGGTTTCCCATTAAATGAGAATTACAACAATACTTTCAGGGTTGAAGATAGTCTGCTGAAAGTGAGGTACGATCAGTACGAAAAATTCGATGGGCATTTTGGGCATATCTTTTACAAAACGCCTTATTCACATTATAAAATCCGTGTAGAGTACCGCTTTGTTGGCGAACAGGCACCCGAGGGTGCAGGTTGGGCATTTCGGAATAGTGGAATAATGATTCACGGGCAAAGTGCTGAAAGTATGGAAGTAAATCAGGATTTTCCGGTTTCTATTGAAGTTCAGCTTTTGGGCGGGAACGGAACCGATGAACGTTCGACCCTCAATTTATGTACTCCCGGAACCAATGTGGTAATGAATGGCCAACTTTGGACCGACCATTGCACCAATTCAAAATCGAAAACCTACCATGGCGATCAATGGGTTATTGTCGAGGTGGAGGTTCGGGGCGATTCAATAATAAAACACATCATTGATGGACAAACCGTTCTGGAATATACAAAACCACAGTTAGACGACCGTGACCCGAACTTTCAGAAACTGCTTCCGGCCGATAAAAATATATTGCTGAAGAAAGGTTCGATTTCACTTCAGGCCGAAAGCCAGCCGGTTGATTTCAGGAAAGTTGAATTGCTGAATCTGGGCGAATAAAGAAGCCCCTCTCCAACCTCTCCCCGAAAGGGAGAGGCTAGGGCGATACAGATTTTGAACAATTTCTGAGATTTTCTAAATCATTAAGATTTAAAAATGTTACTATGAAAATATTACAATCAAATGCCGATTTTTTAAGCCCTCCGCCAGCTGGCGGAAGGGGGTTTGGGGGAGGCTTTTAGGGGAGGCTAATTATGGAAAGATATATTTGGTCGAAAGGAATTTTTAAGAATCAACTTGAAATCACTCATGGATCAAATCATATTGGTTCGATTGTGTGGGAAAGCCTTATTGGCTCGAAAGCTCATGGAATGATAAAGGGACGAAGGTTTATTCTGAGTCGTGAGTTCTTCCTTTCCAAACTGGAGATTTATGACGGCAACACACAGGAACTTTTGGGAACCATTATGGTGAACCTTTTTAATCCGAAAAGCGATATCATTATCAACGGGAAGCGGTTTGAACTTGAAGTGAAAAATTTCTGGCAATCGCGCTGGTCATGGAAATTCAATGGCGATGAGTTAATTACTTACCAAAGCAACGAGTTATTGTCGAAGGACAAAGGCACCATCGAAGTTTATACCGCATGCACCGAAGAAATTGAAATACTTTTGCTTCTGGGACTGTTTGTGCGCAATCAATTCATTTTATTTATGTTGCTGATTTTATTCGTGGTTATTCTGATTATCTTCTGATCTTTGGGTGACGAAGTAAGAGCGACTTTGAAATAGTCTAAATAATAGATTAAATTTGCGCTGCATAAAAAAGGACTATTCAACGAATAATCATCAATGAAGGGAAAAACGAATGAAACGAGATAAGATAGTGATTGGCATTTCACAGGGTGACATAAATGGGATTGGTTACGAAGTGATAATTAAAACATTGATGGAACCACGTATCCTTGAAATGTGTATCCCCATTGTTTACGGATCGCCCAAAGTTGCCGCCTACCATAAAAAAGCGCTGAATATCGAGACTTTCAATTTCAACCATATCCGTACTGCCAGCGAGGCTGATTCCAGAAAAGCAAACATCATCAACTGCATCGACGACAACATTCGTGTTGAACTTGGCAAATCGAGCGAAATGGCTGGTGAAGCCTCCTACATGGCTTTGGAAAAAGCAGTTGAAGACCTTAAAAACGGAGATATTGATGCACTGATTACAGCGCCTATCAACAAAGACAATATCCAATCAGAAAAATTTAGTTTTCCGGGTCATACCGAATATTTGGCAGAACGGTTCAATGCCCGCGATTTTGTAATGCTCATGGTAAGCGAATCAATGAAGATTGGTGTAGTAGCAGGTCATGTTCCAATTTCAGAAATTTCCTCGAAAATTACCAAGGGAGCAATTCTCAGTAAGTTGCGCATCATCAACCAGTCACTCGAAAAAGATTTTTTTATTAAACGTCCCCGAATAGCAGTACTCGGTCTGAACCCACATGCCGGAGACAATGGTTTGCTCGGAAATGAAGAAAATGACATCATTATTCCAGCCATCCAAAGAGCCAAAGACGAAGGCATTATTGCAATTGGCCCATATCCGGCCGATGGTTTTTTCGGTTCCGGCGACTTTGTGAAATTTGATGCCATATTGGCCATGTACCACGATCAGGGTTTGATTCCGTTTAAAATGGCAGCCTTCGGACGGGGTGTAAATTATACAGCCGGACTGCCGATTATCCGCACTTCACCTGCACACGGCACGGCTTTTAACATTGCAGGTGAAGACAAAGCTTCACCTGATTCATTCCGCGAGTCGTTGTATCTTGCGATTGATATTTTCAAGAACAGAGCGCGGTACAAGGAAATTACAAAAAATCCATTGAAAAAATATGAAATCAATCAGGGTCAGGTTGACGAGTCGGTTGATTTTGAGGCGATTGAAGACGGAATTTAATACATGATTAGTGTATGTTCGAATATATCAAGGGAGCTGTTGCCACGCTGAAACCATCACATATTATACTGGAGGCCAATTCTGTAGGCTACTTTATACATATTTCGCTCAATACCTATACACAGCTTCACGGCAACGAAACTGCAAAACTGTATATCCATCAGGTAATTCGCGAAGATGCACACCTGTTGTATGGTTTTTTTGCTGAAACCGAAAGGGAACTTTTCAGAATGCTCATTTCTGTTAGTGGTATAGGATCTAATACAGCGATCATGATGTTTTCATCACTTTCGCCCGATGAAATCAGAAGCGCCATCCTTACCGAAAATGTTAATTTGTTGAAGAGTATCAAGGGCATTGGAATCAAAACCGCCCAACGTGTGATTATCGATTTAAAGGATAAAGTAGGAAAGTCGCCTGCAAGCGAACAAATTGTAGCTTCGGCAGACAATACATTACGAAACGAAGCGTTATCTGCTTTAATAATGCTGGGATTTGCGAAAAAACCGGTTGAAAAAGAACTGGATAAAATTTTGGCCGCAAATCCAAAACAGTCAGTTGAAAGTGTGATAAAACAAGCCTTGAAAAGCCTTTAATCAGAAAAAAAGTTTTCGGAATTGAAAAAGTACTGTAGAAACATACTTCTAATATTCATTGTATATTTTGTTTATGCTTTTGGCGGAAACCCCACGGAATCCAGAACAACAATCAGAAATTACAATGCATTTACTTTTCTTGACATTCAGGCTGATACGGTCAGAATTGATACCATCGGCGTATTGCCATTCCAGTTCAAAGATGAACCGGCTTTTGCATTTCCCGATAAAAAAGACAGTGCCAAACTGTTCCTGAGACGGCCTTCAAATATTCGTACTGAAATAGAATACGACCCGATTACCGGCGAGTATATTTTTACCGAAAAGATTGGCGACCTCAATTTCAGGTTGCCAAAAACGATGTCAAGAAAGGAATTTCAGAAATACGATTTTGAACAGTCGGTGCAGAATTACTGGCGCAACCAAACAAGGATCAAAGGTATTGAAGACAAAG
>JAUYTA010000262.1 GCA_030695265.1 Bacteroidota bacterium | reverse complement strand
TTCAATGCCGATTCATCTTCATTTAGCATGATTATTAACTGATTCACAGCGCCACCCAATAATCCTTTGTCTTCGTTCGATAATTCTATATCGAAACTAATATCAGGACGAAGTATTTCGCCACGCAGTTTCAGTAAAACCAAAAATGGGTATCGCTGTTTATAGCCGCCCTTGTCAACATCACTTAGCCCGGATATTTGATCGGCTACAAGGTCGATTGGCGAGGCCCGAACGGTATATGTCGCATCAATAGATATATTTGCATCCATCGGATCGCCGTTCCAGATAATTGTACTTCCCGCATTGATATCAAACTTCTTTTTAATAACCGATTCCAACGAAACAAGGTAACTGCCATCGCTTAAATTGTAGGCGCCGGTAAGGCTCATTTTTCCGCTTTGATCCATTGTAAAACTTAATGCAGCCTCACCTTTTACAACCAGCGAGTCAGTTGATGCCGGATCCAATAACAACCGGAGCGTTGCTTCCTTGTCGATTGAAATAATGGAGGAGATATCGTAACCAGTTGTACCGGTTGTTATTCCACCTTTTTTATCGCCTCTGGTCAGTATCTCATGAAATTTTGTCAGATTCACGAATTCAACCACACCTTCCCCCTTGTCGGTGGTCAGTTTGTCTTCAGGAACTGAAAATGTAAAGTTCGAGCCTTTTTTCATGGCCACCCTCGCATTCACAACCGGAAGGCTCATTGGCCCGGTTACATTTATTTTGCTGTCAACAACCATCCGCCCAAAGAATTCTTTGTTATTTTTTGCCGTTGTGTTGAACAACAAAAAATCGTTGGTATTGACCTGTAATGAAAAAATAAAATCCGAGAATTGATTCATCTGAACAGAACCATCAATGATCGCCGTATTCTGATTGCCATCCAACATGGTAAAGGAATCGAAATAGATTCCATCCTTCTTCAGTTGAATCGTTTCGTTTTTAATTTCCAGACGGTTGTTCAGGAAGGAAGGTTTCAGGAATGCATTGTTGAAAACCAGTTCGCCTGTAAGTTCAGGCGCTGCAGTTGTACCTTTAACTGAAAAATTTCCGGTGAGCGTTCCGTCTGCTTCGCTAATCTGACCCATCGAAAAAGCTTCAATGGTTTTCATCGAAAGCGATTGAATTTCAGTTTTTATGTTGATCGCATTCGCAACGCCATCAGGGATGAAATGACCGCTCAGGGTAAGATTGTTATCGGGGCCTGACAAAGTCACGTCAACATCGAATTTATTTGCTTCCGATCGCTCTGCCTGTAACGATAAATTGCCGATTGGAACTTCTTTGACAATCAGGTTATTGATTACTATATCCGAGATTAATCCATACGATTCGGCAACCCGTTTAAGCATTACGCTTCCGTCAACAGTCCCCTTCACCATGGCGGTATCTTTTTCAATTATTCCTGAAATGTCGTCGAGCCTGAAATTGATGATTTCAACGATCAGGTCATCGTTGAACCGATCGTGAACCGAGGCGACGTTAATTTGACTTTCGGCATGATCAAAGAAAAATTTGTGTATCCTGAATCCCTGATCTCCAAATTCAATTGAATTGTCAGCAGCAATGTTCCATTGCTTGTTCACCAGATAAAATTCTTTCGGATCGAGTGTCAGTTTGTAATTTCCATTGTTCTTTGTCATCTGCGACATCATCATCAGCTTCTTCTTTTTGCCATCGGTTGAGGAGACATTTGCAAAAAGTATGTTGTCTGCAAGTTTTCCATCCAGCGAAAAATTGTCCAGGCTTATTTGTGAGTTCGAAATGGCAGCGCTTGAAAATTTGTAATTCAGAGCTGTGTTGTCTGAATTTACATCCACTACAAAATCTTTAATTTCTGTCGTTCCGTAAACAATTTTTTTCATTGATGCATTCAGCTTCAGTTCGCTTTTCTGACTGTCGAAACTTCCCTTAATGATTCCCGGTTCGAATTCCAGCAGTTCAGGCAAAAGCACTTTCGAGAGAATGGGATGGTTGTGAAATTGTATTTCGAAATTGAAATTCGACTGGTCGCCTTTCTTTACTTGCTGTATTGAATCGGATACCGGAAAATAATTGTTTATGAATTGATTGAGCAAAGCAGGCAGGGCAATAGGAGAGACCGTGCCTGAATATTTGATGTCGATGAGCGCGCTGCTGACATTGATTTCGCTTTTGTTTGGTTCGTTTACCGAAGCGGTTAAAAACGAATCGAGTAAGTATTTTTTTCCTCCGCGGGCAACTATAATCTTGTTGATTCCAGCCGTACCGTTCATCTTGTCAACCGATCCGCCTTTTAAATCGGCTGCAGTAACAAAACTTATCTGTACATCGGCTTCGGTTAATTTTAGTTTTTTGAGGTCTGCCCCCAGCACGTTCAGCTTAAATTTATACTGTTCCTGATCCGGGTTTAAGTTCACCAAACCGTCGAAATCGAATACCATGTTTTCGTCGTCCAGATTTATTTTCCCCTCGAATTGTTTGCCGTTCACCGTGCCATCCATGTTCAGCTTGTGGTAAGTGTAGTTATTCAGGTATAGTTCTGTTACCTCAGCCTTGATTTTTGCCTTGATCGTGTTCATGTCCAGTCCCTGTCCGTCGGCTTCAGCGGTTAACGATACCGGTCCATAAAGGACAGTATCTTTTAAAAACCTGCCAACATCCAGACTGCTGATTATTACTTTGCCGCTGAAATTTTCAGCAGGATCAATGGATGCAATAACATTTGCGGCTCCAAAACTGCTGGTCAGATTTGCGGTGGTTTCAAACTCCTTTATTTTCCCTTTGAAAGCCAATTCCAAACTGATGTTTTCAGGAATTTCTATGCTGTCGGGAAGGTCAGGGCCGGCCATCATTACCAAATCTTTCTTTCCTGAAATGAGGCTCAGATTGGGGAAATCGTAAAATGCGGTTTCATAATCAGGAAAACCTTTGATATTGAAATCGGTTTTTAAAATGGTATTAATGCCGGTTTTAACTGACAGATTTTTTCCTTTCAGATTTTTCAACGATCCGTTAACTTTTCCTGAAGCGGTGGTAATATTCGACCTGTTTTTAAAGAAAGGCTGTGCAATTAATTCCGGATTAAAATAGAGCAGATCGGAATTTCTGAAACGTAAATTTCTAAGCGCCAAATCTATATGAATGAATTCCAGCGAATCAATCAATGTGTTCAGAGAAGAAAACCGGATATTAAAATCAGCGTCAATGCTGGAATTCACGGTGGTGAATTTCAGCTTATTGGTGGTGATGGAATGTGCATCCATACTGAAATCAGTTTCAATATGGGTGAAGGCGAAGTTATTCTGATCGATTGCACTGAATGCTTTGACCGATACTTTTGTCAGTTCTGATGAATAAAATAAATTTGTTGCATCAAGATCTAAATGATTGAATTTTAAATTTTTAGGATCGAACAAACCTTTTATTTCAGGATTATTGCCGATTTTATAAACAAACACATTGTCGAGCATTTCAATACTTTTAACCGAAACCTGCCAGTT
>JAUYTA010000258.1 GCA_030695265.1 Bacteroidota bacterium | reverse complement strand
AACTGCCTACAACGGAACGATCGGATTTTTACAAAGTGGTATTGCAAACCCTAACCTGAAATGGGAGAAAACCAATACCGTAGAGGTTGGCGCTGACATGGGCTTCTTCGAAAACAGGATTTATACCTCGATGGCTTTCTACAACAGAATTACTGATGACAAAATTGCCAGTGTTTTGCTGCCAACTTCATCAGGTGTTTCAAGCGTTCGCACCAACAATGGTAGCATGAAAAACACCGGATTCGAGATTGAAGTAACCGGAAAAATTATTCAGAAAAAAGATTTCAAATGGCAGGTTAGCGGTAACGCTTCCTGGAATAAAAACACGGTTCTGAAACTTCCTTTCAACGGTAACGAAAACAACCGGCAAGGTGGTCAGCAGATTTACGATCCGGCAACAAAGAAAACTGTTTGGGTGGGCGGTTTGCAGGAAGGGCAGGAATGGGGAAGCGTTTATGGATTTGTTAGCGAAGGCCTCATCCGGAATGCTGATGATTTAGCCAATTACAACAAGGTTGACCTTGCCGCCGGACAGGTGTGGTACAATGCCAGCGCCGGAAAACGGGTTGCCAGTCAGAAAATTATGACCGCAAAAAACCTGAATTTTGCTGGTGGCTGGATTCCTACCCAAATGGGCGATGTAATGTGGAAAGATGTTGACAAAAATGACACCATCGATACCAGGGACATGGTGAAGCCTGGACGCGAAATTCCGAGATTAACGGGAGGTTTTACTACAACCTTAAGTTACAAGAGATTTACATTCGCTGCCCGTATCGATTTTGGTATCGGACATATTCAACAGGATTTTATGCATTTGTGGGCTTTGGCCAATGCTCAGGGTGAATTTGCCCCAACCACAGCTGTTTACGATACCTGGACAGTTGATAATCCGAATGCATCTTTACCAAGATACCAGTGGGCCGACCAATTGAATACAAAAAACTACGACAGGCCGAGCAGCATGTTCTGGAAGAAATCGGATTACCTTTCATTCCGCGAAGTATCATTAAGTTACAGCGTTCCAACAGAACTATTGAAAAAAGTTAAAATTGGTGGACTGGTACTAACAGCTACGGGTCAAAACCTTGGATATTTAACCAATAAAATGCTGAATTTCCCGGAACGTACCGGAAATCAAAATGGCGCCTACATTATACCAACGCAATTGATTTTTGGTGCTGATATTACCTTTTAATTAGAAATTACAATATTATATAAATAGATGATTATGAAAAATATAAAGTATTTAATTCTGGCGGTAATTATATCACTTACGGCCACCTCATGTCAGGATACACTTGATCTTGCTCCGGAAGATTATTTCGGTGACGGGAACTTCTGGCAGAATGAATCACAGGTTACCAACTTCATGGTGGGTATCCACAAACAGCTCAGAGACAATCATTTAATGTTTGTTCGGTTGGGAGAAATGCGTTCGGGTATTTACAGCAATGTCGATCGCCAGAATACATCATTGAATGAATTGCCGATTATCGAGCAACGTATCGACGAAAATTCAACAGGAATTGGTTCATGGGCCGGATTTTACGGTCCGATTTTACAGTTGAATCTTTTTATCCAAAAAACAGAAGA
>JAUYTA010000254.1 GCA_030695265.1 Bacteroidota bacterium | reverse complement strand
ATCTTTTATCAATCTTTTATCTTTAATTTGCAAAAAAAAAAACGATAACCTCTATTTAATCAACTGGCATTCATTTTTTTCATCAGAACCAACGATTTTATCGTAAATTAAACCGAGTTATGGCAAATTATCTTAGATATCTAATCATACAAATTGTTGATTATTTCTATGCCCCTTTTCAAAAATATATTCCATTGGAAACGTTCCGGTACGCAGCCACCGGAGGTTTCAATACCATTCTCGATATTTCGCTATACTTTGTTTTTTATAATTTCATTCTCGATAAGCGAATAGTTGATCTGTACATCGTTTCCATTAGTCCGCACATTGCAGCGTTTTTGATAGTATTTCCGATTACATTTTTTACCGGTTTTCTTTTTGCCCGGTACATTACTTTTACCAGTTCCGAAATTCGCGGACGTATTCAATTGATCCGTTACATGATATCAGTTTCAGGATCACTTTTCCTGAACTATATTTGTCTCAAATTTCTGGTCGAATTCGGTGGCTTGTGGCCAACACTTTCCAAAATAATCACTACCGTTATCGTGGTAATTTACAGTTATTTTGTTCAGAAATTTTACACTTTTAAAACTTCGCGGTTGGTTGCCCTTTAACTTTTATATTATAGTAAGATTAATTCTTTGCCAAATATTTCTGCGATAATTTTATCTGAAAATTTGTTTGGTAATTCGATTTTGACTTATCTTAGCCACCGAATTGGTGATACTTTTAAACGAGTATCAAGAGGGAATCCGGTTAAAATCCGGAGCTGTACCCGCAGCTGTAAACTCTGTTGAATTTTTGCAACTCACGCCACTGACCTGATTAAAACGGGATGGGAAGGCCGCAAAAATAGAGTGAGCCAGAAGACCTGCCAATCGTGATACAATATTCAAAGCTTTCGGGAGAAAAAGCTTGGAGTAACCAAAACAATATTCATTGGGTTATTTCAGCAGTTTTGCGTATTGTAATTGTTTTGAAACCATTCAAAATTATTACATAATGAAACACATCTACATGATGGCATTAATTGCCACTTCTTTAGTATTAAATTCAGTGGCACAAACAGTTGCCAGGTTCGATGAACTGATTCTAGCTCCGGTAAGTTTCTGGAACGGCTCCGATCAAACCGGAAGTTTTAAAAGTGCAGACTTCACGTTTTACAATTCGTATAACAAAGATTGGGGAAGTTGGAGCGGTTTTGCGTATTCGAACATGACCGACATTAATACTGCCGGTTATGAGAATCAGTACAGTGCGATTGCTGGTAGTGGAAATGCCGGAAGTGCCAATTACGCGGTTTGCTTTCCTTCTGCGGAAGTAAAATTGACAGCAGCGGGCAAAGTCAGCGGTTTCTATGTCACCAATTCTACTTACGCTTATTTGTCGATGGTCAGGGGTGATGCGTTCTCCAAAAAATTTGGCGGGGAAACAGGCAACGATCCCGATTTTTTCAAATTAACGATTGAGGCAATTGATGCTGAAGGAAATCTGGCAGACAATCTGGATGTTTATCTGGCTGACTTTCGTTTTGCCGATAACTCCAAAGATTACATCCTGGACAAATGGACATGGGTTGATTTGAGCGAACTAAAAGAAGCGAATATGCTTCGGTTTAAGCTGAGCTCAAGCGACAATGGTAACTGGGGAATGAATACTCCCGGCTATTTCTGCATGGACGACTTTAATGGCGAAAAACCATACGATTATCAACCGGTAACTTATGCAGGTTTCGAAAATTTAAATCTCGGAACTCAGGGCTATTTCAATGGAAGCGATCTGAAAGGTAGTTTTACGAGCGGAAACTTCAGGTTTATGAATGATTACAATGCAAATTGGGGAAGCTGGTCGGGTTTTGCAGCATCAAACCAAACCGATGTAAAAACTCCGGGCTGGGAAAACCAATACAGCGCTATTACCGGACAAGGTGTAGCCGGAACGCCAACTTATGCTGTTGGCTATCCGGCCCCTGTTTCAACCATATTATTTAAAGAAACCATCGTTTCAGGATTGTATGTTACAAATAGCACCTACGCCTATCAATCGATGAAAAACGGGGATGCCTTCTCGAAAAAATTTGGTGGTGAAACCGGAAACGATGAAGATTACCTGATTTTAACCATTGAAGGATTCAATTCGGAGAACCAGTCTTCAGGAAAAATTGAGTTTTTCCTGGCCGATTTCATATACAGCATCAATTCAAACGATTACATTCTGGATACATGGAAATGGGTGAACCTCTCAAAGTTTGGCCGGATTTCGAAGCTTGAATTTTCTTTGCGCTCGTCTGACAATGGTAACTGGGGAATGAACACTCCGGGATATTTCTGTATCGACAACCTGAACCACGAGATTTTGACTTCATCGCCAAATATACAGCAAATGCAGGCTTCGGTTTACCCAAATCCATTCAGCGACCATATTACCATTTCAGGAATAAAAACAAATGCAAGGGTTGTCATTTCTGATGTTGCAGGAAGAATTGTAAATGAATATGTCAATATTTCGAATAATCAGGCGATTAATGGTCTGGCTAATTTAAAATCAGGCGTTTATTTTATGGAAATTATTGAAGGAAAGAATCGGTTTACAACCAAGTTGATGAAAAAATAGAAAAAACCAGAAAAACCTTTGAATAATTAGGAATCATTAATAAACCAAAGCAGGTTTCTGATGTTATCCTTAACAATCAGAAATGAATAAGCTGATACTTTTTATATTACCAGCGAATTTTATTTCTTTGTACCATTATTTAAAATTTAAAACAAAAACAGAAAGCTATGAAAATAGGTAAAAACAAAATGGTTTCACTGACATACGATCTTCATTACGATGATTTTAAGGGAGATATGATTGAGCAGGCCACCAGCGATAAACCATTGAGTTTTGTCTTTGGTGCAGGTTTGATGCTCCCAAAATTCGAAACGTTGCTGGAAGGTTACGAAGCAGGCAACCCTTTCGAGATTAGTTTGGCAGATGTTGATGCATACGGAGAATTGGACGAAAATGCAATTGTTGATCTTCCAAAGCATCTTTTCATTATTGACGGAGAATTTGACAACGAAGTAGTTGCAATTGGAAGTACAGTTCCAATGATGAGTACCAGCGGACAACGCTTGAATGGGTTGGTAATGGAAATTACTGATGATATTGTAAAAATGGACTTCAACCACCCATTGGCCGGAGAAAATTTATTCTTTAAAGGCGAAATCCTTGAAGTGAGAGAAGCAACCGATGAAGAAATTGCTGCTACTTTAGGTGGTGGAGGTTGTGGTTGCGGAAGCGGCGGCGGTTGTGGTGATGGCGGTTGCGGCGAAGAAGAATGTGCTGATGGCAGTTGCGGCAGCGAAAGCAAAGGCGGTTGCGGATGCGGTTGCTAATCAGCCCAATCAGATAATATCAAGATGTTGTTTCAAAATTTTGTATTTTGGAACAACATTTTTAGTTTATACAAATTATGTAGTTGCATTTCTGACCTAAAAGCACATTCAACTATTCCATTTAAGTCCATATTTTAAATTTTGGGCGACTTTAACTTTAGACTTTTAACTTGCCTTATGAACAGCTTTGGACAAATATTCAGGTTAACATCTTTTGGCGAATCGCACGGAAGAGCCATTGGTGGAGTTATTGACGGTTGCCCGGCAGGATTGGAAATCGATTTGGATTTCATCCAGAACGAATTGGACCGCCGTAAACCCGGACAATCAAAAATTACCACTCAACGTGAAGAAAATGATCAGGTTGAATTTTTATCCGGAATTTTTGAAGGCAAAACACAGGGTACTCCTATCGGTTTTATTGTGAGGAACAAAGACCAGCATTCGGCTGATTACAACGATCTGAAAGATGTTTTCAGGCCTTCACATGCCGATTATACTTATATCCAGAAATATGGAACACGCGACCATCGTGGCGGTGGCCGCTCTTCAGCCCGAGAAACCATTGCACGTGTTGTTGCCGGAGCTGTTGCCAAACTGCTCCTGAAAAAAGCAGGAGTTTCGATTCAGGCTTTTGTTTCGCGTGTTGGAAACATTGAACTCGAAAAACCTTACACTGAACTCGATTTAAGCCAAACAGAAACCAATATTGTGCGTTGTCCGGATTCGGAAACTGCCGAAAGAATGATTGCGCGCATTGAGGAAGCAGGCAATGATAACGATACCGTTGGCGGTGTTGTAACCGGAGTTATTCAAGGCGTTCCTGCCGGTTGGGGCGAACCTGTATTCAACAAATTACATGCTGATTTAGGCTTTGCTATGCTGGGAATAAATGCCGTGAAAGGTTTTGAATATGGCTCTGGTTTCGAAGGAACGCGTTTGTCAGGATCGGAACACAACGATGTTTTTATCAAAACAGATAAAGGTGTGCGGACCAAAACAAACAATTCAGGAGGAATACAAGGGGGTATTTCGAATGGCGAAGATATTTATTTCAATGTTGCTTTTAAGCCCATCGCAACTTTACTGAAAGAACAAAACACAGTCGATCGTGCTGAAAATGAAGTGGTAATAAATCCCAAAGGACGTCATGATCCGTGTGTACTTCCGAGAGCAGTTCCGATTGTTGAATCGATGGCCGCCATTGTATTGGCCGATCATTATTTATTGCATAATATCAACCATATTTGAAAAATAAAAGTTGAATTGTTCCCGTTTATCTTTTTTATCTTTGCATTGATAGAATAATCTTCCCAAATAAAATCAGCACAATAAAAAACAACCTCATGCAACTCACATACAAAATATTACTGCACAAGGAACCTGAAGGTTCTTATACCGTTTCGGTTCCGGCATTGCCTGGATGTGTTACTTTTGGTGAGACCGTTGAAGATTCTATTCAAATGGCAAAAGAAGCAATCGAGCTTTATATTGAGGAACTTCAAGATCGTGGTGAAGATATTCCTGATGATACAGGTACTTTGGAGTATTCTTTAACCTTTCAAACGACATGAACTATTCAGCTAAAAACCTGATCACAATACTGGAGAAAAAGGGCTACTTCTTTAAACGTGCCAATGGCAGTCATCAATTGTATTACAATCAGAAAACAGGGAAAACGGTTATTGTTCCAGTACACGGCAGAAAAGACCTTGCAAAGGGTACTTTTTTCACTATCCTTAAACAAGCTGGTATTGATAAATCTGAAATTTAACTTATTTTATTTCACAAACGCAAAGTGCTGGAAATCAAACATTCAGCGTCTCCCCTTCTGATTTGGCAATAATTACAGCAACGCAGGTATCGCCCCAAACATTCACCGTTGTGCGCGACATATCCAGAATGCGATCGACTGCCAGTATCAATCCAATTCCTTCGAGCGGAAGATTAACTGCCGTAAGTACAATTGTCATCATTACCAGGCCGGCCATCGGAATTCCGGCAGAACCAATAGCTGCTAAAAGTGCCGTTAAAACAACAATTGCCTGTTGTCCCACAGTTAGATCAATGCCATAAGCCTGGGCAATAAAAATAACAGCCACACATTCGTAAAGAGCTGTTCCATCCATATTAATAGTTGCGCCCAGCGGCAAAGTAAAACTCGTAATTTTGCCTTAAACTCAATCATTGTTTTCAACGGCTTCCATCGTCAGTGGAAGCGCTGCATTTGATGATGAAGTTGAAAAGGCTGTAAGAAGT
>JAUYTA010000252.1 GCA_030695265.1 Bacteroidota bacterium | reverse complement strand
CTGGTCTAAATGGGAAAGTTGGACTAAATTCCGGTTTTACACTTGACTATGCCATCAATCCCGACTTTGGACAAATCGAAGCAGATCCGGCAGTTTTGAATTTGACTTCCTATGAAGTTTTTAACGAGGAAAAACGACCATTCTTTTTGGAGGGAAATACTATTCTTGATTTCTCAATAGATAACGATATGCTTTTTTACAGCCGGAGAATTGGTCATGATCCAAGTTATTTTCCTGATTTGGAAGAAAATCAAACGCTTAATATTTCTGACAATATTCCTATAATCAGCGCTTTGAAATTAACCGGAAAAACAAAGGACGGACTTTCTGTGGGAGTTGTACAATGTTTGACCGCCAAAGAAAATGCAACGATTTACAGCCCCGGATCAAAATCAAAAGTGGCTGTTGAACCGTTTACCAGTTTTATGGTTGGACGTGTGAAGCAGGATTTTGATAAAGGCAATACCGTTTTGGGCGGAATGGTCACATCAACCTTACGCACAATTAATGAAGATCACCTTCAGTTTTTATCAAATTCAGCCTTGTCTGGTGGAGTTGACTTTCAGCACAACTGGAAAAAGCGAAAATATTTTGTCGATTTCAAAGGTTTTTTCAGCAACATAAATGGCGACACAACTGCTATTCAAAGATTGCAACGCTCCACTGCACATTATTTCCAGCGGACTGATGCCGATCATCTGGAATATGATTCGGAAAGAACAAGCATGTCTGGCTGGGGAGGTTCACTTCAGGGCGGAAAACGAAGTGGAAAACTTAGGGTGGTTGGAACTTTAAACTGGCGTTCGCCCGGTGTCGATTTAAACGATGTGGGATATTTATACCAGGCCGATGTGATCAAAGAAATGGTAAATATTACCTACAAAGTCAGTCAGCCAAAAGGAATTGTAAGGAGCTATTATGTTGAAGCCGAGCAGGAGCGCAATTGGAGTTATGGTGGTGAAACAACACTCGACCGCTTTAAATTGCATGGCTTCACGCAATTCAAAAATTTATGGAGCGTGCACCTGAACCTAAAAGCGAATCTCAATTTTTTTGATACACGCGAGCTTCGTGGAGGACCTAAATTGTTCAAAGATAATTGTTTGCAGGATTATGAGTTGTTTATTCAATCAAATCAGGTGAAAGATTTGTTTGTAGGTTTTGGCCCCCGTTTAAAATTCTTTTCCGATGATATTTCAAAAACCACCTATTTTACTGCATTGGTTCGGTGGCAATTGAGCGACCGGTTCAGTATTACTTCCAGAACTATTTTTGACAATACAGTTGATCATCACGAATACATCAGAAAAACAAAATACATTGTTGGAACCATCGACCGCAATACAATTTCGTCCACGCTCCGGTTCGAATACTTTATTTCGCCTGAAATTTCGCTCCAGTACTACGGAAATCCTTATGCCTCGACGGGTAAATTTGAGAATTTCAGGGAAGTGGCCGATGCGGATAATAAATCGTTGAATTTGCGGTATGGCAATTTGAAAAGTACACTTCAACCTGACAATTATTATCAGTTGCAGAAGAATGGAGTGCCAGTCTTTCGGATTAAAAATCCTGATTTTAACTACCATGAATTCAGATCAAATATGGTCGGAAGATGGGAGTTCAGGCCCGGTTCAACTTTGTACCTGGTTTGGACCAATACCCGTTCTGAATACACCGATCAGTACAATCAATCAATATTAAAAAGTTTCGGAAATATCTGGAAGGTTCAGTCGCAAAATGTGTTTATGGTCAAATTCAGTTATTGGTTTTCGTTATAAATTGCTTTCTTTTGCCTGAAATTTTGAATCTACAGTTGTGACTATTTCTGACTATTTACCTGTTTACCGGAAAAATCTAACGCTGGCTGTTCCCGTTATTTTGGCTCAGATTGGGCAAGTTACGGTTAATCTGGCTGATAATATGATGGTTGGCCATGTCGGGACAACCGAACTTGCGGCCGCATCGTTTGCTATCAATGTATTTCATGTGGGAATGCTTTTTGGATTGGGCATCACTTTGGGCATCACTCCATTGGTTGGGCAGTCATTTAACTCACAAAATCCCGGTGGAGTAGGAGCCTGGCTTAAAAATGGCATTTTGGTTCATTTTGTTGTTGCTGTTTTGCTTTGTTTGCTCATGTCGTCAGTTGTGCTTTTTATGGGACGAATGGGGCAGAGCGAAGATGTTGTGCGGGCAGCAATTCCTTATTTTCTGATACAGGTAGCCTCGCTTTTACCCATGATGCTTTTCTTTTCAATCAAACAATTTTTTGAAGGGGTTGGCAATACTAAAATTGCCATGATCATCACGATCATTGCCAATATTATAAATATAGGCCTGAATTATGTCCTGATATTCGGTAAATTAGGCTTTCCAGTTCTCGGATTGAATGGCGCCGGTTATGCAACTTTGTTTGCACGATTGATTATGCCTGTTATTTTTCTCCTCATAATCCTGAAAAGGCCTTCGTTCAGGGTTTATCTTGAGTCGGCAAAAATAGCACGGGTTGAAATTGAAAAAATTAAGCGAATGTTGTCTGTTGGATTATCCATCGGAATGCAGATGATCATCGAAATTCTGGCCTTCAGTATGGGTGCAATTATGCTTGGCTGGATTTCTAAAGAAGCGCTGGCCGGCCATCAGGTTGCAATTGGGATGGCTGGTATGACCTACATGATTTCGTTTGGTCTGGCTTCAGGAACTACCATTAGGGTGAGCCATGCATTTGGCGACCGCGACCGGAAAGAATTAATACATGCTGTATTTGCATCGCTGCACATTGTGATTGCTTTTATGTCGTTGATGGGAATTCTCTTTGTTGTATTGCGCAATCAACTGCCGCTGCTATTTACCAGCGATCCTGAAGTAATCAGGTTTGCAGCCGGACTGTTGATTGTTGGCGCTTTTTTTCAGATATTCGACGGTGTACAAGTTGTTTTATTGGGTGCATTGCGTGGGATGGCCGATGTCAGAATCCCAATGTTTATCGCCTTTTTCTCGTATATCGTTGTTAGTTTGCCTATCAGCTATTTGCTTGCTTTTGTATTTAATTTTGGATATTCCGGAGTCTGGATCGGATTTGTATTCGGACTTTCAACTGCTGCTATCCTGTTTGGCTTCAGGCTAAAGCATCAAATACAGAAATTTGGAAGGTAGAGCCATTGACAATTTAATGACTACCAAATGACAATTGAATGACTTTTAATGACATTGGGTAATATTACAGATATTCATTTAATTTAAAAAGCTGGCAATTGGATTAAAATCCCGATTGCCAGCTTTTTAATTTGTGTCTTTTCCCGATTTTATTTCACGTACGGTGCAGCTTTTAAAAAATCATAACTTTTTCTGACGCTGTCAATTGGTTCGAAATTGTATCTTTCAACTTCCACAAATGAATCTTTCAATCCGTTTTTATAGGCTGTTTCATAAATCGGTTTGAAATCCATTTGTCCGCTTTCACCAATTTCTTTTTCGTCTTTAATGTGCAATACAGGGAAACGGTCAGGATATTTGGTCATGTAATCAACCGCCTTGTAACCGCCGCGCATTACCCAATAAACATCCATTTCGAAAAACACTTTTTTTGGATCGGTATTGTTGATCATGTAATCGTACATGATTTCACCTTCAATTTTTTCGAATTCTCGTGCGTGGTTGTGAAACCCAAATTGCACATTTGCTTTGGACGTAATTTCACCGATCGAATTATAGAAATCGCACCATATTTTTAATTCATCCAGTGTTTTAGGAATTGGCATACTGGGTTTTACAATGAATTTACAACCAGCTTCAACGTGATCTTCAAGTGCTTTTTTCCACCAATCCATTGCTTCTGTATGCGTGTCTTTGGTGTAATTCGGGCCACCAAGATGGGCGCTGGTTAATTTCATGCCCAGACCTTTTACCACCTTTTTAAATTCTGAAGGTGACATTCCGTAGATTTTTCCATCAGCATAATTGGCAGTTTCCAGTGTAGTAAAACCTATGTCTGAAACTAATTTTAAGGTTCCCAAAGCATCAGCTTTCATGGCGTCGCGCAATGAATAGAGTTGTAATCCAATGTTTTTCTTTCCTTTTGCCTGAAGGACGGAAGCCTGAAGCATACTGGTTCCGACCAAACTTCCGGCAACCAATAAAGAACTGGTTTTTAGAAAATCTCTTCTGTTTGTCATTTTTTTTATGGTTTAAAATGGTTTATGTGTTTTGTAAAAAACTGATCAAAAATAGCGAAACGAATTAAACAGTTAACCTATTCTTAAAATTATATGACTGCTTTTCTGTTTTTGTTGATCGGTTATTTTGCCTTACTTACCTTATCAACCAGGT
>JAUYTA010000248.1 GCA_030695265.1 Bacteroidota bacterium | reverse complement strand
ATCTGGCGTTCATGATCGGTGTATCCGGCATCAACCGCAGCACGCGAGGCGCCTACTTCTCCGCCAAGAACTTCAGCCAACTCATACAATAGCCTGAAATTCTCCTTCGAACCCATTCCGTAACCACCGGCAACAATTATTCCGGCGCCTTTGATGCTCACTTTGCTCTTTTCCATGTGCCGCTCAATAATTTCAACTACAAAATCGGTATCGCTTACATATTTTGACACATCGAGCTTGACTACTTTACCTTTGTATTTCGGATCGAGAATTTCCTTTTTCATTACGCCTTCGCGAACCGTGGCCATTTGAGGGCGACAATCGGGATTGATTATGGTTGCAATTATATTACCTCCAAAAGCCGGACGAATCTGGTACAACAGATTTTCGTAAACTTTCCCTTGCTTTTTATCTTCATGGTTGCCGATAACAAGACTGGTACAATCGGCAGTTAATCCGCTGTGCAAAGCTGATGAAACCCTCGGACCCAAATCGCGGCCAATCGAGGACGCGCCCATCAGTGCAATTTGAGGTTTTTGTTCTTCAAATAATTTAACCACTATTGAAGTATGTGGCAACGTTGCATAGGGAGCCAATCTTTTATCGTCGGCAATATACAATACATCGACGCCGTAAGGGATGATATTTTTCTCGATGCCTTCAAGCTGATGACCGATCGCAATTGCTTCCAGATTACAATTCAGTTCGGTGGCCAGACTCCTTCCTTTGGTCAGCAATTCCTGGCTAACTTCGGCAATATGCCCGTCTTCTATTTCGCAATAAACAAAAATGCTGTTCATATATTTACTTCTTATAAGTTAACCAATTGTATGACTCTCAATTAAATCTTTCATCAATTCCTCAATATCAACATCAGAAGAGGAAATTACTTTTGCTCCTTTTGACTGAAGAACAACGTTCTCAATGGTTTTCACCTTGGTAGGAGAACCTGACAATCCCAATTCAGCGGGAACTGATTCAATATCATTCACTGTCCATTCCTGAATATTCAAATAAGCACGTTCGTTATAGAGATGCAAATAATCTTCGTTTGAATTCTGAAGTTCGGAAACCGTTTTTGCATGTTTGTATTTCATCAGTAACCTTGCATTGCGCGCGCGGCAATCGGGTGCTGTTCCGTTAACGGTGATTACCAGCGGGATTGGGCACGAAACGACTTCAACTCCACTTTCGAGTCTGCGTTTGGCGATTACCCTTCCGTTTTCGATGGATTTAATTTCTTCGACATACGTTACCTGCGGAAGTCCTAGTTTTTCGGCAACCTGAGGACCAACCTGTGCGGTATCGCCATCGATGGCCTGACGACCGGCAATGATGATATCGAAATCTTTGATTTTCTTCAATGTCTGCCCAAGTGCATAGCTGGTGGCCAGTGTGTCTGAACCTGCAAAAGCGCGATCGGTGAGCAATATCCCATCGTCGGCGCCGCGAAACATTCCTTCACGGACAATTTCGGCTGCACGACCCGGTCCCATCGTTAAAATGGTGACTGTTGTTCCGGGAAAACTGTCTTTAATCCGCAGCGCCTGTTCCAGCGCATTTAAATCTTCAGGATTGAAAATAGCCGAAAGTGCTGCCCTGTTTACAGTTCCATCGGCTTTCATTGCATCTTTACCAACATTTCGCGTATCGGGAACTTGTTTGGCGAGTACGATAATTTTGTAACCTGTCATAAGTTGTCTTAGTTTTATTTGCTTTAATATTTTGGCACATCAATCAAATACAATTATTGACCAATGTGAGATCTGTCATTTTTAGCGCTACATAACGAACGAACTGTTTTGTCAGCTTAAAACTTTCAAAGGGGAGCAAATATAGATATTCAACCCAAAGAAATCAAGCACTTTTTTGGACAATGAAAAGAGAAAAGCGGAGAGCAGAAATCAAATGTTTCTGATTCGATGAATTTGCGCTGAATTAAACGCTGAAGCCTTGACAGACAAAGCAAATCAAACAATCGGCTGTATTTTTCTAAAATATACTTTAAGACTGAAAGTGCCGCTATTTAAAATGAATATAAGTAAGAAATAACCAATTTGACTGTTATAAAGTATGTTCCTGATCAATCTTCCGGGTGAAAAGTACTATTCAGAAACAAAAGAACCAACAGGATCAGGAGATGGTTTTAGATGAAAGCCCATAGCCGATGCCTGGGATGTGTGGTGCTGAGCTTTGTTCAACCATTCACGGATATACCGTGATCATGCTGGGTGGTGCCGACCTCACATAGGCTTATATTACGAGCTGGTGTTTTCTATTTTACGGTTTGACCTCGTTCTTATCTGTTATGCGTTGGCTGGTGCGGTTCGTAATTATGTCTGCATTCTCAAGTCCTTTATCCAAATAATGATGGAGAGATCACATCGTTGCGGGTAAATTTTGCTGGGTTTCCTGCAACTGCCTTTATATTGGGATTTTTCTTTAAAAAACTGGTTAGTTTTCTGCTGTCCCAATCTAATTTCAATGCAAGTAAAATTTCCTTTGATGAGTAATTGCCTTTGTTTAATAATTCAATAATGTCCTTTTCAATATTTCTTTTCCCATCTTCATAGCTGATTGGCTGTTCGTTTACTACATCCTTACTAACTGTTTCAAATAGGTCTATTGAATTAATTGTTTTTGCTTCAACAACTTCGCCAGTCATATTTACAGGC
>JAUYTA010000242.1 GCA_030695265.1 Bacteroidota bacterium | reverse complement strand
CGCATTTGCTTTCCCTTCTTCTTCAGGATATAGCGAATTATGATTTGAAGAAATGGGACATCACTTTTAATGGCTTCTTTGAAATACTTTTCAAAGCTTTTAAGTTCTTCCTGTATGGGCGATTTGATAATTTCCAAAGAGGTCATTCAGACTCATTTTTTTAAGTGCTTCAAAAATAGAAAATTTAATTGCTTTTTGTGCCAACCAAAATCAATTGGCCGATTTTCATCAGTGGCAGAGCAATAAACTAATTTACATTTATTTGTAATCTTTCTAAACAGATGTGGTAATCTGTTTTTTCTTTTCCTGAATGGCAAATATTTATATATTTGCATCTGTTAAAATCTAAGCTATGATCAATATTCAGGAATTAGATACCAACCGTTTGGAAATGGCGGCCAATATGCTAAAGGCAATTGCCCACCCAATGCGTATTGCTATTTTAAAACATTTGGAAGGTGGTAAAAAACTTACGGTAACAGAAATTCACGAGTTATTGGGAATTGAGCAATCGACCACTTCACACCATTTGGGTATTTTGAAAGACAAAGGAGTGCTTTGTTCGCGCCGTGAAGGGAAAAATACCTACTATTATTTGAAACACGATATTCTGAGTCAGATTGTGGACTGCCTGCAACGCTGCACCTGCGGCGAATAAACAAAAGGCTTCGATCTAAATAAATAAAGATCGGAGCCTTTTGTTTATTTAGTGAAACTTCTTTCCTATTTTCGACCTCCAGAAAAACAAAACATGACAAAAATACGCGTGACCAAACAATTTAGCTTCGAAATGTCACATGCATTGCTCAATTACGACGGGCTTTGCCGCAGCATACACGGCCATTCATACAAACTACAAATTACTGTTACCGGCGAACCAATGCAAGCTGCCGGAAATCCGAAAGACGGAATGGTGATCGATTTCAGCATCCTGAAAAAACTCATTCAGGAACAGATTGTACGGCATTTGGATCATTCGCTGATGATCAATGCAAACGCAGACATCGAAAAACTAAGCGCATTGGGACAGATGTATGAACGACATCAGGTAGTTCCGTTTCAGCCAACTTCGGAGAATATGGTGGTGTATATTGCCGAAAAGGTGAAACCACTTCTGCCTGAACATCTTGAACTTTTTAGCGTTCGGCTTTATGAAACTGCCAATTCGTTTGCCGAATGGTATGCGGAAGACAACCGGGAAGCCTCCCCTAAATCCCCTCCAAAAGAGGGGACTTGAAGAATGTCAGACAAATTGTAAATCGTAAATGAATAAATTGTAAATCGTCATAAAATGACTCCTCACAACAACACCGATAAACGACTTTTCCTGTTAGATGCTTATGCATTGATTTACAGATCGTATTTCGCGTTCATCAAAAATCCGAGATTCAATTCCAAAGGGTTGAATACTTCGGCGATGCTGGGTTTTGTAAATATTCTGGAGCAATTGCTGCGGGAACAAAAACCCACGCATATCGCTGTGGTTTTTGACCTGAACATTCCCACTTTCAGGCACGAAATGTTTGAGGCTTACAAAGCCAACCGCGACGAAATGCCCGAAGATTTGCGCAAATCAATTCCATATATCAGGAATATCATCGAAGCATACAACATTCCGATTTTGGAAAAAGCTGGTTTTGAGGCCGATGATGTGATTGGAACTTTGGCAAAAAAAGCCGAAACAATGGGCTACACCACTTACATGATGACCCCTGACAAAGATTACGCACAGCTGGTTTCCGAAAATATTTTCATGTACAAACCTTCGCGCGGCGGCGAAGCTCCTGAAATATGGGGAATTCCCGAAGTTCAGGAGAATTTTATGGTTGAGGAACCCTGGCAGGTAATTGATGTGCTTGGCCTGATGGGCGACACATCCGACAATATTCCGGGCTGTCCGGGAGTAGGTCCGAAAACAGCCATGAAACTGGTTTCAGAATTTAAATCGGTTGAAGGACTTTACCAGAATATCGACTCGCAAAAAGGAAAACTGAAGGAGAATCTGGTTGAATTTGAGCAGCAGGTGCGCATGTCGCGTGAACTTGCCAAAATTATTCTGGATGTTCCGATTGATTTTGACGAAACCAAAATCGTGATGGAAGATCCCGACATCAGGAAGCTGAATGAGATTTATTCTGATCTGGAGTTCAGGCAATTGATTAAAAAACAGGAAGCCAAACCACAAGCTCAGCCGGTTTCTGATTCATTGTTTCAGCAAGGAACTTTGTTTGGCGGGCCGGTTTCTACTCCTGAAATTAAAACTGCTGAAGTAACCAATCTGAATACTTTTTCGACCGTTCCCCATCAATATTATCTCATCGAAACAGCAGAACAACGCGCCAGTTTGCGCGCGGAATTGTCGGTTCAGAAAGAATTTTGTTTTGATACCGAAACAACGGGACTCGATACGATGACTGCTGAATTGGTTTGTATGTCGTTTGCTTTCCGCAGTCACGAGGCATATTGTGTAACTTTGCCTGCCGACCGGCAGAAAGCGACCGAAATTGTGCAGGAATTCCGGCTTGTTTTTGGCGATGAAAATATTACCAAAATCGGTCAGAACATCAAATACGATCTTTCGATGTTGCTGAATTATGGAGTTGAACTCAAAGGACCGCTGTTCGATACCATGATTGCACATTACCTGATTCAGCCTGACCTGCGCCACAACCTTGATTACCTTTGCGAACAATACCTGAATTACCAGAAAATTACTACCGACACGCTGATTGGGGGAAAAGGTTTATTTCAGAAAACTATGCGCGATGCAAAACCTGAACAATTACGCGATTATGCCTGCGAAGATGCCGACCTGACTTTGCAACTGAAAATTGCCATCGAAAAAGACCTGAATGAAAGCGGTACACGAAAACTTTTCGATGAAATTGAAATGCCACTTATTTACGTTTTGGCTGATATGGAGCGCGCTGGTGTGAACCTGAACACCGGCGAATTAAAAGTGTATGCCGAAGTTTTGCGCACGCAACTCATTGATCTTGAAAAAGAAATAATTGATTTTGCGGGCGAGGAATTTAATGTTTCGTCGCCCAAACAACTTGGCGTTATTTTGTTCGAAAAGCTGAAAATTGATCCTAACGCCAAAATGACCAAAACAAAGCAGTATTCAACTGCTGAAGAAACACTCGAAAAACTGTCAGATAAGCACCCGATAATTGGCAAAATACTTGAATTCAGAGGACTGAAAAAATTGCTCTCGACTTATGTCGAAGCGCTGCCGTTGTTGATTAATCCAAATACAGGAAAACTTCATACTTCATACAATCAGGCCATTGCAGCTACCGGAAGGTTGAGTTCAACCAACCCGAATTTGCAGAACATACCGATTCGCGACGAAAATGGCCGCGAACTTCGCAAAGCTTTTATTCCTTCTGACGATCAACACACCTTCCTTTCTGCCGACTATTCGCAAATTGAACTTCGCATCATGGCAGCTTTGAGTCAGGACAAGCAAATGATAGAAGCGTTCAGCAACAACCAGGATATTCACTCCATCACCGCCTCTAAAATCTACAAAATACCGCTTGAAGAAGTTACTTCAGATATGCGCCGAAAAGCAAAAACGGCCAACTTTGGGATCATTTACGGAATTTCAGCCTTCGGATTATCGGCACGTCTGAACATTCCACGAACAGAGGCCAAAGAATTGATTGACGGCTACTTCGAGAACTTTCCGGATGTAAAAAATTACATGGATAAGAGCATCGAAAACGCCCGTAATGTTGGTTATGTCGAAACCATCAAAGGCCGGAAACGCTACCTGACCGACATTAATTCAGCCAATTCGATGGTTCGTGGCATGGCCGAACGAAATGCCATCAACGCGCCCATTCAGGGATCTGCTGCCGATGTGATAAAAATTGCCATGATCAATATTTGGAAAGAGATTACTAAACAGGGACTTAAATCGAAAATGATCCTTCAGGTACACGATGAGTTGAATTTTGATGCTTTGATCTCGGAACTCGATCAGGTGAAAACCATTGTAAAACATGAAATGGAAAACGCTGTAAACATTGGAGTGCCACTGACTGTTGAAATAAATGCAGGAGATAACTGGCTGGATGCACATTAAGAGTTCCAAGTTTCAGGTTTAAAGTTCCAAGTTTGTCCTACTAATATTTGGAAATTGGATATTGGATATTGGATATTAAATAGTGAATTCCATCTTATCGGTTTAGGGTAACCTGTATTTTATATTCAGCAATAAATGAAGACCGGGATGATGAAAACACTTTACTCAGAGGATGATTACAGGGAGGCGCTGAAAAGGTTTTTGGAAATCAGCGATGCTCCCGAAGATACAGAGGAAGAAGAGGAACTTGAAAAACTCATGTATTTACTGGAAGAATATGAGAAGGAAAATTGCTCATGAAAAGAGTGTTCAGTGTTCAGTCACAGTGTGCAACTACAATCAACTACTTCTCCATCAAAAATCCCTGAATATCTCGACCACAGCCGAATTATATTTCAATACATTACTTGATTTTTTAACCAATTTCATGGCTTTGTGCGGATTTTCAAACGATTCGCAGAAATAACCCCAGAACTGGTTCATTTTCATGAGGAAATGTCCGCTTCCCTGTAAACGTTCCGAATATTCCTGAAACAACCGGTCATGAAATTCTTTCAATTTCTGCTTCCTAAGTTTCGGGTCCATCTCCATTCCATTCAGACGCAAGGCCAGCGAAGGATCCATTAATAAACCGCGTCCGGTCATCCAACTTTTTTGATCA
>JAUYTA010000220.1 GCA_030695265.1 Bacteroidota bacterium | reverse complement strand
TGCACTCGATATCCGTTATGCGCTTTTCATCACCGACAAACTGGCTGGAGCCGGATATTTAATTGATGAGATGGTGATAGAGTAAAAGCCTCCCCCAACCCCTCCGAAGGAGGGGAGCCAAAAACCCAACCCAAGCTGAATAGCAATATTTTAATCAGAAGCTGTTGAAAGTGGTTCTTTCACCTCTCCCTTTGGGGGAGGACGGGAGGGGGCTCTAATCGCACAGCACGCAGCTGTCTTTTCTCGGATTGATCATCAAAACCGGCAAATTGCCCGCTTTTAAAATGAGTTTTTTCTCCGGAAGCCCGATCAGCAAATCAATCAGTGAAATGGAACTGCTCCCTGAAAATATCATTACATCGCCTTTCCACTCATTGGCAATACCAAGCGTTTCGTTGCAAATCCCCCAACTCGATGACTTTCCCGCAGTTTCATGATGGCGGACATTCAGACTCGATAGAAATTTTTTGAAAAATTCAAGGTTACGCATTAATCTGGCAGCATCTTCTTTATTCGATTCATGGGCATAAATCAATTGAACCTGCGAGCGGTTGAACCTGCCAAAATAAGATGCCCAGAGCGAGGTTTCCTTCGAAGCCTTGCGGTAATCGACCGGAACAAGCACATTTTTGTAACTTAAAAATTCAGGAGAATCACCGTTAACAAAAAGAAAAGCGATACTGCTCTGCTGGAAAGCTTTTAAGGCCCAGTTAATGTCGGTTTGATGCAGCACCACCAGAACTGAATTGTAATCATCTACAAGTTTCTGCATGTTGTTGTACAACGATTTCTGAAGGAGTAACCATGAAATCTGCATGTTGGGAAGATTTGATTTCAGGGTTTGTACTGTGAGCATTATTTTCTCCTGAAGCTGAATTTTCTGAACCTGATTTTGCCATAGAACTGTCAGGCAAAGTTCCTTTCTCAGAATGCCGGCCATGCGTGCCGCGTGCACAATGACTTCTTTCATTCGCTCTGAAAAATCACAAATTGCAATTATTTTTTGTTCCTGATTGTTCGGCATCAGACTGAAATAAAAAGTTAAGTCCTTAAAAATAAATTCGCTTGGATTCCAAAATCCAGCTAAATATGTTTGCTGGTTGCCAAAGTTATCAAAATAATTGATTTTTTGAGATTCAGAAACATGCCGGAATGCAGTAAAAAATCAGTTCCTCTTGAAATTGCTTTTAGTAATTTAGCCAGCGAATTAAAATCCTGACAATGATTACAAAAGAATTGATTGCCCCCCGAAGCATTGTTGTAATTGGCGCTTCGAACAATACGTCGAAACCCGGTGGAAAACTCCTTAAAAACCTGATCGACAACAACTTTAAAGGCGACCTTTGGGTGGTCAATCCAAATGAATCAGAAGTTCAGGGGATTCGTTCTTTTTTTAGTCCTGACGAATTGCCACAGGTTGATTTGGCAGTGTTGGCTATTCCGGCAGCAGCTTGTGTTAAAGCGGTCGAAGTTCTGGCAACACAAAAAGGAGCAAAAGGCTTTATCATCATTTCGGCAGGATTTAGTGAGGAAAGCGAAGAGGGCCGCTTACTTGAACAGCAGATTGTAAAAATAATCGAGGAAAATAACGGTAGCCTTATTGGACCGAATTGTATTGGCATCATCACTTATGCCCACACCAGTGTTTTTACCACGCCCATTCCAAAGCTAGTGCAAATGAGTTGCGACCTCGTTTCGAGTTCCGGAGCAACTGCTGTTTTTATCATGGAATCGGGAATTCCGAAAGGACTTCACTTTGCAAGTGTATTCTCTGTGGGAAATTCTGCGCAAAACGGTGTTGAAGAAATCCTGGAGTTTATGGACGATGTTTTTAATCATGAAACCAGCACCAGGGTAAAACTGCTGTACATCGAAAGTATAAAGAATCCCGATAAATTATTGAAACATGCTTCATCACTGATCCGAAAAGGCTGCAAAATAGCGGCAATCAAAGCTGGCAGCAGTCAGGCAGGAAGCCGGGCAGCAGCTTCCCATACCGGAGCTATGGCCAATTCAGATCTGGCAGTCGAGGCGCTGTTCCGAAAAGCCGGGATTGTGCGCTGTTATGGTCGTGAAGAACTGACAACTGTTGCCAACGTATTTCATTGTAAACCAATGAAGGGCAAACGACTGGCCATCATCACCCATGCCGGCGGCCCGGCTGTTATGCTTACCGATTCGCTCGAAAGCGGCGGGCTGCACATTCCACAAATCAAAGATTCTGAAGCCCGGAAAAAGCTGAAAAGCAAACTATTCCCGGGCTCATCGGTAGAGAACCCAATTGATTTCCTGGCCACCGGAAATGCGGAACAGCTTGCTTCAATTATCGATGCCTGCGAAAATGAATTTGATGAAATTGACGGGATGGCTGTCATTTTTGGCAGCCCGGGATTAACACCTGTTCACGATGTTTATCAGGTTCTGAACGATAAAATGCAAACCTGCAAAAAACCAATTTTCCCCATTCTGCCGTCCATTATCAATGTAAAAGACGATGTCGCCTATTTCATTGCTCAGGGAAACGTATATTTTCCTGATGAAGTTTTGCTTGGAAAAGCACTGACTTCCATTTTGAAAACGGCCCGTCCGCACGAAGAAAAGATTTTCCTCGATAATATTGATATTCCTGAAATTCGTCGCATTATCGACCGCACCGAAGATGGATTTCAGCCACCCGAAACAATACACAAACTATTTGCCGCAACGGGAATTCCAATGGTCAGGGAAATTACTGTGAATACAGAAGATGCCGCACTCGAAACAGCCCGTCAACTTGGTTTCCCATTGGTAATGAAAGTGGTTGGGCCAGTGCACAAAACCGATGTTGACGGAGTGGTGCTGAATGTAAAAGATATAGAAACAGTTCAGCGCGAATTTCAGCGGCTGATAAAAATAAAAGACACCACAGCAGTGCTGATGGCAGAAATGGCTTCGGGAATTGAATTGTTTCTGGGCGCCAAATATGAAGACAAGTTCGGTCATGTGATACTTTGCGGAATGGGAGGAATATTTGTGGAAGTATTGAAAGATGTCACTTCGGGACTGGCTCCACTTACGATGTGCGAAGCTGCTTCAATGATAAAAAGTTTGCGTTCCTACCAGATTATCAAAGGCTACCGTGGCAAGAATGGCGTGAACGAGCGAAAATTTGCAGAAATAATGGTTCGCCTGTCAACCCTATTACGCTTTGCTGTTGAGATTAAAGAGATGGATATCAACCCACTGATTGGCAATGGCGATAAATTGGTTGCCGTTGATGTGAGGATCAGGATAAAAAAATAAATTCATTAAAATTCTTCTTATTCCTCGTCATCAATCAAGTTTCTTGATAAACAGAAACATGCCACAAATCGTGATTGCAATTCTTTTATTTCCATCCTGAAAACCGTGACTTTTATTGGCTATCCAAAAAAGATGTGTCAATTTATCTTCAAATTCAGGATAATACATGTCGTTTTGGATTTGTTCCAGAGCGCAATCCAATGAGTTTAAATACGATCAGTAAAAAGGGAGTATTTGTAGTTATCCATGTTCACATAACGGCTCAATGCAGATGTAAAATCTTTTCGATATTTACTCTCTTTCATTGCAGCAGGCAGGTAGTTTGCATCACGACGATTGATGAATTTTGTCCCTCCCCCGGTTCTTTGGTTTATCGTATCAAGCACAATATCAAGCATCTTGCTGCGAAGCAGTTGTGCATTTTCGCTTTCTTTGAGCAGCATGGCAAGATTAAGGAACGAACGAAAATTAAACAAACCCAATGAAGTTGTTTTGGTCGCCTTATCAATGAGGTGACCAAATTGCAACTTGAATTCTTTCAGTTGCTTACCCTTACTTAAAATATATCCGTTGTGTTTTATTTCTGATTCGTGGGAGCTTAAATACCTTTCAATTGTTGATGTGTCAACTTGAAAAAAGTCGGCGATCATTTTTTTTGTAAAACGGTATTCGCCTTCAAACAACATCCCTTCAATGCCAATATATTCCTGAATGCGTTTAAGAGCGTATTTGTTATTCAAGATATTTTGCCGCTCAATTCCTGAATTTGTTAAATCTTTAGCCATATTTTCCTATTTTTCATTTCAAAGCTTCTCCGAATATTCAGATTATCTTCATAATTAATTCCCAGCTTGCCCATCGAAACCGAATTCAATTTCTACCGCCATATACTCCGCTTCACTCAATCAATAATCGGGTTCATCTACCTTTACTTATTCATAGGTCAACTCATAAAATTTGAAAACTATTTCATCAATCCGTTGTTCAAAAAAAGTTATCTGCTTCGGGATTATTCATTTTTGCTGAAAGAATTTGACTGACAAGATTTTTTTATCTAAGATCATGCGGTTTAATCGGTTTTTGGAAAAGCTATTTTCAAAATAATCGTTTAATCTGATTTTTGAGTATTAAAAGTTTAAAAGTAAGAATTCTGGTTAAATAAATGGCATCCAGTAATCAATAAATCATTTGATCGCTTTTATCAGCCAATGGATAAGGAAACCAATGGCTTCACTAAAAAAACCAAGGCTAATAAAGCGAAGAAATTTCTTCTCTTTATTAGCCTTTATGTAGTTGTAAAAATTAACTCAGTCAATTTTTACATTAATAGCAAATCAAAAACGGTACGAAGATTAGTATTCTGATCTTCTGTTTCCACCGGTGCTACCACCTCTGTTGAAACCACCGCCGCCGCCAGCGCTGCCGCCACGTTCGCCACCACGATAGCCACCGCCACCGCCGCCGCCGCTTCCACCACGGAAACCACCGCCACCGCCAGAGTTGCCTCCGCGGAAACCGCCACCGCCGCCGCTTCCACCACGGAAACCGCCGCCACCTGGACGTGTACCTTCTTTTTTCTCTTCAGCTTTATTTACAACAATTGTCCGGCCTTCAATCTCTGCGTTGTTCAGTTCTTCAATTGCTTTTTTAGCTTCTTCTTCGTTTGTCATTTCCACAAAACCAAAGCCTTTAGATCTTCCAGTAGCTCTGTCTGTGATAATTTTTACGGATGTTACTTCTCCGTATTCTTCAAAAATTTCCTGTAATTCGCTTTCCTCAATCTTAAAGGGAAGGCTGCCAACAAAAATGTTCATAAATAACTGTTTAAAAAATGAATAAATTAATTTTTCAAAAGTAGTTATATTTTAATTCAAATTACATTTGCAATAATAATTTATTCACTGATATATATTTTTTTATTTTTTTTAGTAGCCTAATGCATAATTATTTACAGCTGATGTGCCTTGTTTTTCAATCATCGCAGTCGAAACAATCAAAAAACAATTGGATGAAAGCAGAAATGAGCTCTCCTGAAGGTTCTGTTATTCAAACTGAATCTAAATAACCATTTTTTATATTTTTCAAAAAATGATACCAAATACTTATAATTGCTTTATTTTAATGTGTTTCAGCTTTTACAATGAAAGCACAAACTCCGAATTGCTTACAATTACCATCTCGCCTTATTTGTAGTATAAATTAAATCTTTTACTTTTGGTTCCAATTCTGAAAAATGGACTTAGGACACTGGAATCCATGTTATTCAGGGCAAAAAATAAATATTAAGAACCAAAAATCTGAAGCGGAATTATCCCTTGAACACTTCATAGGGCTATTTGCTTTTCTGAACAATTGATCTATAACCAAAACAAATGAAGAAATTATTGTCTGCATTTTTGTTCCTGTGCGCGATTACGACTTTCGGACAGGA
>JAUYTA010000217.1 GCA_030695265.1 Bacteroidota bacterium | reverse complement strand
CCCTGTCGAACTCAACATCTGAAATAACACACAGTAAAAAGTCTTTGTATTTATTGAAAATGGCAGTTGCTTCTTCATAATTGCGGGCATGCAATATTTTCGGCCTCGAACGCATTTTGAAAATCTTGTCGAGTTCGTTTTTTTCCACTTCGGGCAACAATTGCTGCACATGCACAAAAACGATCTCGTACAATATATGTAAGAATTTTGTATAATAGAGGGGTGAATCTTCAATCAGCAAAATTACCCTGACAAGGCCGATTTTCGTATCGTTTTCAACGTTCACTTTGTCTTCGGTCGATTTTACGATGGCAAACAGGATCAGCGAATCGCCGTTCCAGACAAAAAGTTTATCGACCGACCGGATGGTTGGAACCAGCTCTTCAAAATATTTGATGTCGCTTTTGTTGTTCAGGAGCAAATAGATGGGCAGCGATTCGTTTCTTGCCCTGATTTGTTCGCTCAAATGTACAGGCGCTTCGCGGTCCATTCCGGCCATCAGGATAACCAAATCGAAATGAGTCGTTTCGAGCAGCATAAGCGCCTCTTCATCAGAAGAAACTCCGGTAATGCGGGGAACTGAAAAAAGGCTGTACTGGTAAGCTTCGCCCATAAATTTCTCGAAAAAGGAATCTTCGCTTTCAAGCGTAAAGGCATCGTACAAAGTGGCGACAAATAATATGTGCTTGATCTTGTACTTCATCATGTCAAGATAAATATACTTGTCGATCGACTGTTGGTTGAAGTACAGCTGAAGCGGTTTCTTGTTTTTTATCAGCGAATTTCGAAACTCTTCCGGCGGATGAATTACCTGACTTGGCACCCCTTTCCGGTGTATTATTTCGCGGCCTTTGTAATTATTCAGGTAGCCGCCAATCAGTTTCCCAATGTTAATCAGCAAATTGCGCTCTTCGTGAAGGAACAGTTTTTCATCTTCCCTGTGTGCCAGTTTCAGGTAAAAAATTTCGATCGTCCCTTTTTTATTATCGATGGTTACAAAGTTTTCTTTCTGTGCCCATTCTGTTTCCCTGAAATTCTCGCTGATGTACGATTTTCCCTCGAAACTTATTCGTGCCACCGCATACTTCGGATATTGCCACGATTTGGGAAGGAGATTACATATTTCCTGCAAAGTTTCATCAACAGCTTTGCCTTCCTCAATGATTAAGGAAGTCAGGTTAATGGCTTTCAATTCTTTTAATCGCTCCGTATTTTCACGTTGCAATTTGTTGAAAATGTCGCGGGTAGCCGATCCTGCAATCAGGTTCGACAGATTAATCAGCATGTTTCGCTCCTCTTTCAGGAAAGGACCTTCGTCGGCGTCGGGGAATTCCATCAGATAATAAACTTCGATCGTGCCCTTTTCCTTTCCGGGGGCTTCAAAGCTTTGAACCATTTTCCATGGGGTTTCCTTAAAACCAGGGCTCAAAAAAATCTTTTTATTGTAATTAATCCGCGCGACGGTATATTCGGGATATTGCAGCGACTCTGGCAGGATTGAACAAATAACCTGAAGCGACTCTTTCAGCGATTTACCGTTTTGCAGTATTTCAGAAGTTTGGTTGATTCCCTTTATTTCTTTCAGGCGCTCGGTGTTCCTGATGAGCAGTTCCTGCAAAGCCTTCTTCGAGGCAGTTCCTGAAATCAGGGACGAAAGATTGTCGATCAGGCTACGCTCTTCGATTAAAAAAGGCCCTTCTCCGGCCTCCGGAAATTTCTTCAGGTAATAAATTTGAATGGCGCCTTTGTTGTCATCCGGCGTATCAAATGTTTGTTCTAATTTCCAGGGTGTTTCCCGGAAGTTTGGGCTGGTGAAATTTCGTTCTCCATATTTGATACGTGCTACGGTGTTACCTGGATATTGCATGGCTTCAGGCAAAAAGGAACAGATTTCCTGCAACAACTCGTTGAGCGAGGTGGTTTTTTTCAGTATTTCGGTGGTACGGTTAATGCTTTTAAGTTCTTTTTGCCGTTCGCCCATGTCGATCGCCAGCTTTTCGAGCTGAAATTTTGAGATAATCCCAACCAGCAACGGAACGATAATATTTAATGACCACTCGCTTTCGATAATGGCTGTTCCCGATACATGGTTGTTTTCAGGAGAAGAAAGGAAGAGTTCGACAGATCCCTTTTTATTGTCGGGCGAATGAAAGTAATGTTTTAAGGATGAGGCTGTTTCATTAAACTTTTTACTCCTGAACTCTTTCCCATTGAACGATATGCGTGCAAAAACCAGGTTTTCGGCCACTGTTGATTCAAAAATAGCATCACAAACCAGTTGCAGCGACTGATCAAGATTTTTGCTTTTGTCGAGTATTCCAATAATCCGGTTTGTCAGTTCAGGAAGAATAAACAGTCCGTTTACTTTTAGCGTAATATCATCAGTTCCTGCAGTATCTGAAATTTTTCCCATGGGTTTCAATTTATCACTCATCCAAACAGTACGTTGCTTTTCTGAAATTTGAGTCTGGTAAAAGTACAAAAGCAAACGTACAAAGGCAAAAGTGAGAAATTGGTGGAAAAAAGATTTTGCGAAGGGCAATTATATTCCGTCCGAAAAGAGGTTAATGTATTGTGCAGCTTCATCTTTCGGACGGTTGAATTCGTTCGCTTTATCTTTCTACAAATATTTCGCAGCTCTGCTGCTTAGTATTTATCATGTGAGGTGCGACTGTGGGTTCAATACATTGATAATAAGAATTTAAGCCATCAGATCAACAGGTGATATTCGCTTCCTGAAAAACCTCTGCAATTTGGTTTTCTTCTCCGGATTTACTTCCAAACCGCTCGATCATTTCCTCAAAACTGTTGTAGTAGGCATTAAAATTGACCCCATCGACACACAGTGTTTTTCCGTCGGTGCACACAATAACCCGGAATATGCTGTTCAAGCCTGATTCATCGGCTATTCCTGAATACAAAACTGCCTGCATCGGAATGTTGTGCCGTCGTGTCAGCGAATACGATTCTTTAATCATTTTTGCTGAACCAAAAGCAAAAACCTGATTAATCGCGCTGTCAGTCTGTATTTTACGCAATGCATGGCAAATTGATCCCTTTTCGCCCAAACTACCATCTTCGGTTAAAATTAGCGCTTCATCGGAAGCTGCACGTATTTCAGTTTCAAGTAGGATGCCTTCTTTTGAATTGGCTGATAAAACTGCAATTACCTTGTTTCCTGAAGCCCTCAGTGAATTCAAAACCGGAAGCATTGAAACAATTCCCAATCCGAGCCCAATGCACAAAACGGTTTCGAAATTTTCGGTTTTTACCGGAATTCCGAACGGTCCATCGATTCCGAACAGGCTGTTCCCATCATTCATTTTGGCAAGTTGCTGCGATCCAATATTGGTTACATGAACTAAAACGGTGATAGTTTCTCTTTCGTTATTTACTTTTATAACAGAAAGCGGAATCCTTGGCCCGTTTTCATCTATCCTGAAAATAACATATTGCCCTGGTTTTATCGCTCGTATTGCGCCCGAAGCCTTGATTTCAAATTTCACCAAATTTTCGGAGACGTTTCTTTTTGCTACTATTTTGTTCATGAATTGCAGGTTTAATAAAGGTTTTGAAGATAGATCTTATCACCCTCAGAATAAAAACCTGCTCCCGAATTACGTGAAACCATTACGTGAAAGACGGAAAACAATGTGTCTGAACTTTTTCGCATGAGCCTGCGTTGCATTGAGCTTGTCGAAATGCCGAAGCAAAAAAAAGGAGCCTCTTTGCAGAGACCCCCTTTCAAATATTTATTCTGTATGATTAGTTGAAAATATAACGCAATCCAATCTGTATGCGGTATGTACTTGCAGTAGATAATGTATTCTGGAAGGTCTCAGTTGGTAAGTTATTGTTTACTTCGGCCATCTGGAATTTTGGAATACTGTTTGCAAGTGGTGATACTGGCCTAAGAATCGCAGCATTACTTACTACTAATTGTTTGGCGACGCCCCAATCTGAATTAAGTAGGTTGCTGGCATTCAGGATATCACAACTAAACTGAAGTGTATTTTTCTGACCCTTAACCATGATTTTGAAATCCTGCATAAATTTGAAATCGAAGCGGTTAACCCAAGGTGCAAAAGCTCCATTGCGTTCAGCATATTCACCCTTATGCTTGCTTAGGTATTTGTCCTGATCTACATATTTAGAAAAAGCTTCAGCTTGAGCTGCAGCTGTGTGGCGAACAGTTTTGTCAGTATTCAAAATGTCAGCAAAAGTAATCTCTGAAGCATCTTTCGGAATATAAAGCAGGTCGGCGTTTACTCCGTCATTATTGAAGTCAGCTGTATACCTGTAAGAGAAATTTCCGGCATTAAAACCTGAATAAAATAATGAGAAGGTAGATGCAAAGTTTTTAGCATAATTTAAACGATATGAAAGGCTACCAACGACACGATGAGGAGTCATGTATTGAGAATAGCTCAAATCTAAATCGTTCTGGCCGCGAACTGAAGGATTATTTGACCAAGCTGAAGAAGCCTGTGATCCTGGATTTCCGGAGATGTCTTTAGACATTGCATTGGTGTAGGCAACCATACCGTTCATATTATTAATCAATGGGAAAGTCAGCTGTGCAGTAAGCGAATAGCTGTAACCTTCGTCAGTATTGTCCAAAACCATTGCGTTTGAAATTGAAGAAACCACTCTTCTTTTGGCAGTCTGCCATACAGGACGTTGATCCGGACCAACATAATGGTCAACAGCACCGGAAGGATCCAGGTTGGCATCACGTTGAATAATTGCATTAAGGTCTTTGGTATATAGTCCTTCCAGAGTCAACATCATATCCAGGGGCAATTTAATGTCGGCAGCCAGATTGCTTCTCCATACCTGAGGCATTTTGAAATCCTGAGCAACACTGGCAAGTGAACCAGGAGCTTTTGTTCCGGCTGTTGTTGGGAATAGTGTAGTATTGCTTAAATTAGCTTTTGGATCAGGGCTGAATTTAATACCAGTCAAACTAGCGGCAGAAGTTACTTCAACAGTATTTTGAATCATACCGCTGTTAGTTGGCTGGTTGGTGAAGAATACAAATGGAAGACGTCCTGTGAAAATACCTGTTCCTCCACGTACCTTCAATGATTTATCACCTTTTACATCGTAGTTAAATCCAACGCGTGGAGACCACAAAATTTTAGATTCAGGCCATAAACCAAGATTCAATTTTTCGCCGCCGCCAAATGTAAGAGCAGAAACAGAAGGGTTGTCAATCAAATCATTCAAATAGATTGGCAAATCAATACGAACACCAGCTGTTAGTTTAAGCTTTTGGTTAACATTGAATTCATCCTGAAGATAAGAAGAGAACTGTCCGAAGGTTAATTCAGCAATTGGGTCTTCACCTCCGGGAATTAATGAATAAGTAATCGCAAAAGCAGTTGGATTTACACCATCTACACCATTCACATGATTAGTAAACGATTGCAGGTCTTTAAAACGATAATAACTTGTTCCATAACGAACGAAAGAGTTTCCGAAATATAGTTGTTCGTATGAAGCTCCTGCAGTTAGGGTGTGTTTGCCTAAATAATAGGTAAAGTTATCGGTAATAGTGAAAACATTATTTAATACATCGTTTTTGTAAGAGAACAACTCATATCCAGCGCTCATGTAAGCATTACCTGATCCATCCCAAATGTCGATAAATGGGAAAACATCACTACCTGTTGAGCGTGAATCCTGAATATTCGTATAGGTTGCCAATAATTGGTTCGAGAATTTACCTCCAAAGTTGCTGTTTAATTCAGCTGCAAGTGATTGAACGGTATTCAGAAACGCATAATTTGAGTTTTTATACGACATAGCATTATTGCTGGTACGGTTCGATGAAGCTCTTGGATTTGGAGCACTGGTTCCGTTAACCAGCTGATCGTTGGTATTACGAACGGTATTGTAACGAACTGAAAATTTGTGTTGCTGATTAATGTTCCAGTCAACGCGAGCCAAAATCTTGTGATTTTTGCTTCCAAAGCTTCCATAATTTTCATAAGGGCCTGTTTCGTAACCGAATTTCGATTTCAGGAGAGCAGAAAATGCATCCAAATCTTCAGCTTTTACGCGCGATACATTTGTGCCTGTATTTCCGTTTCTTGTTGCAACCCATGGCATTCCTGGTGACGGACTGTCTTCATATTCACCGTTTACAAAAAAGAACAGTTTATTTTTAATGATTGGGCCACCAATTCTTCCACCAATAATTTTAGTCGAAGTTTTTGCAGCTTCGGGTAATGTTTCGCTACCTACTTTGTCACCGTTAAAAGATTGATCACGGTAGTAAGTATAAACAGAACCTGTGAAAGTATTCGTTCCGCTTTTTGTAACAGCATTAATACCTGCACCAGTAAAATTAGCCTGACGAACATCATATGGGGCGATGTTTACCTGTACTTCTTCGATGGCATCCAACGAAATCGGCTGAGCGTCACCACCTGGCATATTGTTCGAACTTAAACCAAAGTTGTTGTTGAAGTTGGCACCGTCAATATTGATGTTGTTCAAACGACCATCACGACCGGCAAAGCTGTTATTGCCGCCAGCCAAAGGAGACATGCGTGTAAAATCACTGATACTACGACTGATTGAAGGCATTGTATTAATAGCTTCCCTGCTGATGTTCGTTGCAGCACCAGTCTTTTCAGTGCTGAAAGCCGACGGTTTTGCGCCAACAACAATAACCTCACCCACATCAAAGCTTTCTTCTTTTAGAACAACATTTAAACCAAAAGATTCACCAAGGAAAAGGTTTACATCGGTATAAGTGGCTTTGTTATAACCTACAAATGATACTTCCACCTTGTAAGGTCCCCCCGAACGCATACCCTGAAGTGTAAATCGACCTTCCGAATTGGAAATAGTACCATATTGAGTGCCTGAAGGCTGATGCACAGCAACAACTGTGGCACCGGGAAGAGATTCATTGTTCGCATCGGTAATTTTTCCATTCATTCCCGAGGTTGTTACCTGCGAATAACCCAAAAAAGTTACCATGAAGAAAGCGAATAGTAATAAATAAATTTTTAGCAT
>JAUYTA010000209.1 GCA_030695265.1 Bacteroidota bacterium | reverse complement strand
CCCTGTCTCCCTGTCTCCCCCTCGCCCTGTCTCCCTGTCTCCCCCTCGCCCCCTCGCCCTTTCTTCCGTCTTCGGACTCCTGACTTCCTGCCTTTCTTCCCATTCACCGATTTTAAACTTTTGCCCACCGATCAATGATGATTTCAGGAGCGACTGAATTTTACTTTTACTTCAGATTTAAAAATTCAGGCAATGGAAAAACATTGTGAACACAGAAGCAATTCAGGCTCATTTTGGGCGTATGTTTTAATCATTTTTGGTATTCTTTGGATATTGAGCAAAAGCGGATGGGACATTAACCTTCCCGGAGTTGGTGATCTGTTTGCCGGAATCGGTCATTTTTTCAGCAATCTGGCCAGTTGGTCTGTTGGGGCGACGTTTCCGTTACTCATCATTATTGCAGGAATTGTGCTGATTGCCGGGCGGCGTTTCTTCGGCGCTTTACTGCTTGTTTTACTGATACTGATTTTTATTCCCCATTTTCTGATCCTTCCCGGAATTTTAATGATTATCTTCCTGCCGGCAGTATTGATTATTGTCGGCATCATTGTACTTATAAAATTATTCTGAAGGTATGGAGAATCCGGGCTTAACCGATAAGAACAGACGTTTTACCGATCTGTGAATAACCGGGAACTGATAGTTATTACATTTGTAAAAAAAACGTTTAGACATGGAACGAGGAAGTAGCAATAAACGATTTTATTTTGGGATCATCCTGATTGTACTTGGATGTATCATGATTCTTGAAAAATTAAACCTGATTCCTGAATCGGTTTCCGATTTGCTGATTTCTTGGCAAATGTTGCTGGTTGGGATTGGTGTTTTATCGCTGATTGGCGGAAACCGTACCGGAGGGACAATCTTAATTGTTATCGGCGGATTTTTTATGATCCCTGAACTGATTACGGTTCCTCATGAAATCAGGAAAATATACTGGCCTTTGATATTGGTTGCAATCGGAGTAGCCTTGCTGTTGCGTCACCGTGACACCGTCAGGAACCCAAAAGAAGGCGATCCGGTATTGAATGTGCCGAACGACAATTCAGCCAACAGTTTCGATGATTTTGTCATCTTCGGCGGTCGTGAAATATTTATCAATTCACAGTCGCTGACCGGAGGAAAGGCCACATCGATATTCGGAGGAATGGAATACGATTTGCGCAAAGCCAGCATGGTTCCCGGTGGAGCAATAATAGATTGTGTGAGTGTTTTCGGAGGCTGCGGTTTTAAAATTCCGATGGACTGGAATGTACGGAACGAAGTAACCACAATTTTTGGCGCCTTTACCGACAAACGCGGCGATACCTTTAACGAACGTTATTACGATCCGTCGAAAACCATTGTGATAAAAGGTGTTTCTATTTTCGGAGGTATTGAAGTGAAACATTTCTAAAAAATGAAGCACCCACTAACAAATAACTATAAGCTTTTACTCTATTATATTTTGTTTTGGGGGGTAGTATCTGCCATTAACATCTTTCTTCAGGTATTTTGGTACAATGTGCCTTTGACTTATTCGCTGCTTGATACCGGTACAAATTACGTTTTATACCCGTTAATGGGATCGAGCATCTGGTACAGCATCCGGTACAACAGTCTCGAAGAAGTTTCGGTCGGGCGTTTGCTGTTGTTCCATTTTATTGCAGCTTCCATTCTGTGCGCCATCTGGATTTACATCAGTTTTGCCATTTTCAGGCCATTTATTACTGAAGAAAATAGTTTCCTGGAAATTGGACTTCCATCGAAAATATTCGCGGGTTATCTGATGTACGCCATTTACCTCATATTTTTCTATGCCGTTAATTATTACCAGAGCCTGAAGGAAAAAATTAAGAAAGAAGTCGAGTACAAAACCTTGCTGCGCGAAGCCGAATTACAGGCGCTGAAATCGCAGATTAACCCGCATTTCCTGTTCAACAGCCTGAATTCCATTTCATCGTTGACGGTCAGTAATCCTGAAAAGGCGCAGGAAATGGTGATCAACCTTTCCACTTTTATGCGGTATTCGCTGATGCACAACGAAAAGGAAATGGTGCTTTTTTCAAGAGAGCTCGAAAATATCAAACTTTACCTGAGCATCGAAAAAGTGCGCTTCGGGAAAAAACTGAATGCTGAATTTGAAATTGATTCGCATTGTCTGGAGGCTGAAATTCCCAATATGATTTTGCAACCTTTGTTCGAGAATGCCATAAAATACGGAGTTTACGAAACCACCGAACAGGTCACCATTAATACCTCTTGTGTTTGCGAGGGCAACCTGTTGAAAATTAGGATCGTGAACGATTACGATGCCGATACTATTAAACGGAAAGGCGAAGGAATTGGCCTGAGAAATATCCGGCAGCGGATGCAGATTATTTACAATCAACCTGATCTGATCAAAATAACCGATCACAAAACTAAATTTGAAGTACAATTAATCATTCCACAAAAACAAACAGTGTTATGAGCGCAAAATTACAAACCCTTATTATTGAAGACGAAGAACTGGCCCGCAACCTGTTACGCTCGTATTTAAAAGACCAGCCCGACATTGAAATTATCGGCGAATGTGAAAATGGTTTCGACGGGGTAAAAGCCATCAACGAGAAAAAGCCTGACCTTGTTTTTCTTGACATTCAGATGCCAAAAATCACCGGTTTCGAAATGATTGAACTGCTCGATCACAAACCACAGATTATTTTTACCACTGCCTACGACCAATATGCTCTGAAGGCTTTCGAACTCAACGCGGTTGATTATCTGCTGAAACCGTTTTCGAAAGAGCGTATGCAGAAGGCCATCGAAAAGGTGGTTCACCATATTCAGCACAACGAAAGTAACATCGAAAAACTGGAGGAATTGACCAACTTTCGTCCCGGAGAAGCATACATCGACCGGGTGGTGGTGAAAGACCGGCACAAAATACACATCATCACCGTCGATAAAATCCGCTACATCGAATCGCTCGACGATTATGTGATGATTTACACCCACGATGGGCGCCACATGAAACAGAAAACCATGAAGTATTTCGAAACTTATCTCGATCCTAAAAACTTCATCCGCATCCACCGTTCGTTTATTGTTCAGGTTGATAACATCGCCGAGATTCAGCAGTACGAAAAGGAATCGTATGTGGTGATCCTGAAAGACACGAACAAAACCAAGCTAAAGGTCAGCAAAACAGGGTATAAAAGGATCAAGGAAATACTGCACTTTTAAAGGAGAAACAAGCAAAAATCCCATTACCCGAAAAGCATAATGGGATTTTTGTTTGTCTGGGATTTCGGTTATTCAGATAAATTTTGGGTGCTGGCGATAGTTGTCTTCAAATAATTTCCCGGAGTCATTATTCCAAGAGAGCTGTTCTTAAAATCTTTGATGTTTCTGGTGATAATTAAATCTATTTGTCCATTTAATTCTGCCGAATAGTTTTGCAATGCGTCTTCAAAATCCTTGAAATTCGAGTTCAGCGCTTTTAGGATAGCATCTTTGTCGGTTGTAAGTACTTCTGTAATCGTTAATAACTGCTTTAGCTTTTCAATCATTTTTTCATGAGCTAAAGATATTTTTCTGTAAGTCTTTTGGGAAGTTCTTTTTTATAGTCGATGTTTTTGGGAGCCTTAAACGTACCTTTTAATGATTTTACAATCGGGGTCAGGTCGGTACTTTCAATATTATCTTCTTTCTTTATGGCTTTTAGGTAGTTCTCAACAATGTTTGATAAACTACGACCTTTAACATTGGCATATTTCTTTGCCTTTTCAATAATTGATTGCTCAATCGTTAATGTCAATTTTGTATTCATGGCACTCGTGTTTTGTCAATTAAATTTACACGTGCAAGTATAAAAATAAAAACACGATACGTACAAATACATTCCATGTCGCACGTGGCTTTTTGTTTGCAGCTAATGTCCCGCAACTCCACACAGGGCTGGAGTTTCCCGATGAACTTCCTACGAAGAGTTGCTTTACATCCCGATATATCGGGACCAGTCAACGAAGCAACCAAACCCGACTTGCGGGTATTTTGCTGTTACCGCCAGGTTTTCAGTCTGTCAAGCAAGTTTTACTGTTTGATTTAGCAACTCAACATTGAAATTAACCTTAGCATTTAAAGCCTTAAAAACTTTGATTATTGTCTCAAACCTTGCATCTGTCAAACTGTTCTCCAATTTGGAAATTTGTGCCTTTTTAACGCCAACAAGAAGTCCAAGTTGTTCTTGGGTCAAGTTCCTATCTTTACGAGCTTGTTTGATTGCTTCTCCAAGTAAGTCAAGCCGTAATTCGTTTTCAAATGCATCACGTTTTGGTGTTCCAATCTCTCCGATATACTTGTCGGTGATTTCCTCTAAACTAATTGTCGTTAATGGCTTATTTTTCATTGCGATTGATTTTTAAATTGAAATATTGTCTCCTTATGTTCTCCGCTTTATCTATTTCTCCTTGAGGCGTTTTATCTGTCTTTTTGATTAAACCATGCGTAGAAATTACAACTGTTTCAGTATTGTCTGTCTTGTCCCAAAAGGCGAAAAGCCGGTAATGGGTTTTATTATATAAAGTTCTAAACTCCCAAATTTCACCTTTCAGCTTTCTAAATAGCTCCTTGTCATACAAGACTCTAGCTTTTTGAATGTTGTAAATTACTTTGTCTCTGGTTTTTTCGTCGAGCTTGTCAATAAATTCAGCCGCCTCAACTAAAAATTCAACCCGAAATTTCGCTGTCATATTATAAAGTTTATGCAAATATAAATGTTTCTTTATTAGGAAACAAATTTAGTTTTGTGCGGTCTCCTAAACTTGGCGGTAATCGAGTCACGCGAGGGAATTTCACCCTCACGTTCTCACGGAACCGTGCTTGAAACTCTCGCTTCACACTGCCTGCCCCGATTTGTCGGGGGCTCTTCTTGTTTAATCACAAAAGTGTGAACACTTTACGGATTTACCAATTTCCAGTGCGGAAAAAGAAAAGGCGATTCCTTGTACTTTTTCTTTAGCCATCTCAAAGATGCCCTTTTGTAAAGCCCTTTCTCCCATTTTACCCATTTAAGCAATCTTGCATTTAACTGATACCAGATTATGCGAGTGTGATTTGTAGAAAACTTGCAGTAGTAATTCATTATGCCCTGAATA
>JAUYTA010000126.1 GCA_030695265.1 Bacteroidota bacterium | reverse complement strand
TCAGGAACTGGTTAAATATCTGGAAAAATAACAGATGGAGCTGAACGTCTTTGTATCCGATTATCAGGGCTATAACAATACTAATGACTGCATAAATACCGGCCAGAAGAAATTTAAGACCGACAATATTGCTGACGTGCTTTTTTAGTAGTTGGCGGTGCTGTGCAATGTTTCTATTGTTGAAACTGGTAATTCCGAGGTCGAGAAATATATTCAGGATCATCGAAAAATTGAGCAGCGAGAAGTATAAACCGTAACTTTCGTCGCCCACCATGTTTTGAACGGTGAGGTCGATTCCGAATATCCAGAAGGGTTTGATTAAAACATTCAGAAAAAGGAGCAGTAAAAGATTTGTAATGAACTTCCTTTTCAATCGGGTAGCTTTTTCTGGTTTGATTAAAGTGAGCCAAAAGTAGCAATTTTTTGAACAGACTTTATACATTTGACTACAATTCGCTCACGCAACACAAACTTATGATTATTGCTGTAAATACCCGTTTATTGATTCACGGAAAACTTGAAGGAATCGGTTGGTTTACTTTCGAAACTTTGTCGCGCATCACGCGTGATCACCCTGAACACCAGTTCCTGTTTGTTTTCGACCGCCCGTTTTCGCCTGAATTTATTTTCTCCGGAAATGTTACTCCGATCGTTTTGTCACCTTCAACAAGGCATCCGGTACTTTGGTACATCTGGTTTGAACTTCAGATTCCGCGAATCCTAAAAAAGTACAAAGCCGATCTGTTTTTTTCTCCCGACGGATACTTATCACTAAATACCAAAGTGAAACAGTTGGCAGCCATTCATGATATTAATTTCGCGCACCGGCCAAAAGATTTACCCTGGCTGAAAGCAAAGTACTATAATTATTTTTTCCCGCTTTTTGCGCGCAAAGCACAACGGATCGTAACGGTTTCATCTTTCTCGAAGGAAGACATTCACAAAACATACAACATTGAAAATGACAAAATAGATGTTGTTTACAATGGGATAAACACGCTTTACACACCAACTTCAGAAGGTGAAAGACTGATTGCCAAGGCAAAATATTCTGATGGGAAAGATTATTTTCTGTTCATCGGGTCGTTGCATCCGCGGAAAAATATCACAGGTTTGCTTTTGGCTTACGATGCGTTTCGAAGTTCCATTGAATCGGATGTAAAATTGCTGATTGTTGGAGAAAGCATGTTTAAAACCCGTGATATTGAACTGACTTTCGAAGGAATGCGCTTCATGAGTGATGTTGTTTTTACCGGACGACTTGGAAATGAAGCTTTGCACCAGGTTTTGGGAGCATCACTTGCGCTTACTTTTGTGCCATTCTTTGAAGGTTTTGGCATTCCGGTTATTGA
>JAUYTA010000196.1 GCA_030695265.1 Bacteroidota bacterium | reverse complement strand
CTGGTTAAAGTTGATAAAAACAAAACCGGAATAACCGCATTTCGCTGCACTGAAAGCTTTTTGAAAACCTCATAAATTCCGAGAAGTACAGCCGACGCCAACGCTAAAATCACCCACATAGAACAGTTTCAAGTTCAAAGTTCAAAGTTTCAAGTCTGCTTTTGGCCATGTTATTCCAAATCAATAAATATTCTCAAATAACTTTGGGTTTCGCCTTTTTCCTGACTACCAAAATAGCTCCAGCCAAGGCAACCAACGCGCCCACGATGGAGAGTACAGAGAAATGTTCTCCGTCAATCCAAGCAACCTGCATCCAGGTTAAAACTCCCATCAGGATGAAAGTGATGATCGGGTTTAAAACGATGATGACGCTGACTTTCCCGGCTTCGAGGTATTTGAGGGCGAGCGATAAACAACCGTAGGAAATCAGCGTGTTGGCACCCAGAAAAACAAGCAAAGCCCAATAGCCAAAACTAAGATGGGCAAGACTGGCAAAGTTTACAAACGGAAGATAAATCAAAACCGGCAATCCGAAAATAAAGACATTGAGTGTGCCCACCGAATAACTGAGTACCAGTTTCTTCTGCAATACTGCATAAATAGCCCATGCAACTGCACCGGTAAGTGTAATCAGCATTCCTTTGGTATATTGTCCCTCCTGCCCTGCCGGAACCGCGCCAACATGTTGCTGATAAAAGATCCAAAACCCAACAATCGTCAACAAAAATCCTGCAATTTGAATACGCGAAATCTTTTCCTTAAAGAAAAATATCCCTAAAACTGCCAGCAAGACCGGACCTGCCTGAATGGCAACCTGCGCATTACTCGGACTGGTGTATTGAATTCCAAGCATAAAACCAATGTAATTCCAGGCAAGCGCAAGTGATGAAATTACAATCAGCCAACTGGGTTTATAAAGTATTTTCAGATCTTTTGGATTGCTGACGGCCATCCAGACAAACATTCCGAAAAACGCCAGCGAGAAGCGAAACCACACAATTGTTGGAGAATCGATTCCATTGGAAGCAATTTTCAGCGCAATGGCCAAAACGCCCCACATCAGAACAGTGATAAGTGTATAAAGTATTCCTTTTGCCTGATTGCTCATAAAAAGAGTTCCAAGATTCAAGTTCCAAGTTTCAGGTTAGCCACTGTCTTTATAGGTTATTGATGGTCATTAGGTCATTTATTGTCATTCAATTGCCAATTCCAAAGATGAGAAATGACTACCAATGACGCGAAGCAAATGACTACCAATGACCTGCAAAAAGACTATATATTTTCCGATATTTTGATTTACTATCGTAGTTGCGCACCCAATTCACGTTCGTAAGTTGCAACCAGTTTTTGCATGATTTTTTCAATCTGTTTGTCGTTCAGCGTTTTTTCATCGTCGCGCAGAATAAAGCTGATGGCATACGATTTTTTGCCTTCAGGAACGCCCTTGCCTTCGTAAACATCAAATAAATCAACCGATTGCAGCAGTTTACGTTCCGAACGGAATGCCAGATCGCGTAACTGATTGAACTGAACATTTTTGTCGAGCAGCAAAGCCAAATCGCGGCGAACTTCAGGATATTTAGGCAATTCAGCAAAAACCACCTTGTTGTTTTTCAGTTCCACAAACAGCGTATCCATACTGAAGTCGGCAAAATAAACAGGGTTTTCAATGCCAAATGTTTTCAATACTTTTCCTGAAATTGTTCCAAACTCAACCAGCTTTTTACCGTTTACCAAATAGCTGATTCCTTCGCTGATCATCTCATTCGAAACTCCATCGATTTTAAGATTCACAACCTGGAAACCCATGCGTTTCAATACATTTTCAGCATAACTTTTAAGCTGAAAAAAACTTGAATTTGCAGCCGGAATCGCCCAATTTGCAGCTTCCTTCTCGCCCGAAACAAACAAAGCCAAATGTTCTTCCTCGCGATAGTTCCTGATCGGATTTTCCTTCAGGCTGCTTCCCTTGAAAAAGTAACAGTTTCCGAATTCGTACAAGCGTAAATCAGGATTTTTGCGGTTTGCATTGTGGGCAATCGACTCCAAACCACCGTACAGCATGGTCTGGCGCATACTTCCCAAATCGTTGCTCAGCGGATTGAATATTTTTACGGTATTTTCAATCGGGAACACCGCGTTATTTTCGTAATAGGAAGTTTTGTTGAGCGAATTCGACCAGATTTCGTTAAACCCTTGTGCCGTCAGCATTTCGGCAATCAGGTTGCGGATTTTGGTCGGATTTGGTTTTACTGAATATTGCAGAGAAGAATTTACCTGACTGGGCAATTCGATGTTGTTGTAACCATAAATGCGCAGAATTTCTTCAATTACATCACATTCACGTTTTACATCAACACGGTATGGCGGAACCAGCAATGACAGTCCGGTTTCGGTTTCAGTTTCGATCCTGATTTCGAGTGCGCCCAGAATACTTTTAATGCGCTCTTTTCCAAGATCAACGCCAATCAAGCGTTTAATTCCTGAATAAGTAACATCCACTTTAAAATCGGCTACCGGATTTGGATAAACGTCCACAATTTCCGAAGAAATTTCGCCGCCGGCAACTTCTTTGATCAGTAACGCAGCACGTTTCAGCGCGTAAATGGTTCCGTTCGGATCGGTTCCGCGCTCAAACCGGAATGAGGCATCGGTGCTCAAAGTATGGCGACGCGCGGTTTTTCGGATGTAAACCGAATCAAAATAAGCGCTTTCGAGGAAAATGCTGGTAGTTGATTCTTTTACTCCTGAATGCAAACCGCCAAAAACACCGGCAATGCACATGGCAGAATTTGCATTACAAATCATCAGATCATCGGTATGCATTTCGCGTTCGATGCCATCAAGGGTCACGAATTTTGCACCGGCATCAAGCGTGCGAACAACCACTTTGCCACCTTCAATTCCGGCAGCATCAAACGCATGAAGCGGCTGCCCTGTTTCGAAAAGCACAAAG
>JAUYTA010000195.1 GCA_030695265.1 Bacteroidota bacterium | reverse complement strand
GAGCTTGCGGCTGGCTTCCTGTTGCAGCGTAGAAGTAATAAAAGGTGGGGCAGGCGATCTTCTTCCCGGTTTTTTTACTACATCACTAATCTGAAATTCTGCCTCTTTACATTTTTCCAGAAAGGCATATGCTTCGTCTTTTGTATCAAACCGCTTGTTAAGGTCAGCTTTCAATTCCGAAATTCTGCCATCATTTTCAGGAACCAGAAAACTGGCTGAAACCCTGAATGCTGCAGTGGAAGTGAAGTTGTGAATCTCGCGCTCGCGTTCAACAATAAACCGGACAGCTACCGATTGAACCCGACCTGCCGACAACGATGGCTTTACTTTTTTCCACAAAACCGGAGAAACCTCAAAACCTACTATCCGGTCGAGCACCCTGCGGGCCTGCTGGGCATTCACCAGATTAATGTCGAGCGGACGCGGATTCTGAATAGCCTTCAGGATTGCTTCCTTCGTAATCTCATGAAAAACAATCCGTTTGGTCTTTTCAGGTTTGAGGCCCAATGTTTCCATCAGGTGCCACGAAATGGCTTCTCCCTCGCGGTCCTCGTCAGATGCCAGCCAAACCATGTTCGATTCTTTGGAAAGTTTCCGGAGTTCAGCAACTATCTTTTTCTTATCAGCTGATATTTCGTATTTCGGAGTGAAATCATTTTGAATGTCAATTCCGAAATCCTTTTTCTCGAGATCCCTGATATGCCCCATGCTGGAGGTTACAAAAAAATCCTTCCCCAAAAATTTCTCGATCGTTTTTGCTTTGGCAGGTGACTCTACAATAACCAGATTTTCGTACATATATCGTTTTTATTATTCTTACTTAATTCGAAATTTCGTGCAAATTAAAGAAAATGAAACGCTAAGATCAAAATTAAATCCAATAAACTTTAAATTCAAATTTATAAGAACTCCTTTTAGTGATCAAATTCCAACAAATGGATTTAAGCAGGGTTTCATTATCTTTGCCCACTAAAACCGAAATCATTTTTAATGGAAAGAGATATTTCAAGCTTCAAAAAATACATCCGAATATTCTGGATTACATTTGCTTCGGGCGTTGCAGCCGTTTTTTTGTTGTTCTTCATGATTGCTCAAGGCTGGCTTGGTTTCATGCCGACTTTTGAAGATTTGGAAAATCCTGAAAGTTTGCTGGCCTCCGAAGTAGTTTCTGCCGACAGTGTCATTCTGGGAAAATATTTTATGGAAAACAGAACTTTTGTCAACTATGAAGAATTTAGTCCTCAACTGCTGAATGCGCTGATCGCAACCGAAGATGTCAGGTTTTTTGAACATTCAGGAATTGATATCAGAGGCCTTTTCAGGGTATTTAAAGGCATACTTACTGCCGACAGCAAATCAGGAGGAGGTAGTACAATCAGCCAGCAACTGGCCAAAATGCTTTTCCCACGAGATGTCCTCGACAATAAGTTTGA
>JAUYTA010000176.1 GCA_030695265.1 Bacteroidota bacterium | reverse complement strand
GGAAAGCGTACTTCCTGCAGAGATAAACCGCCATTTTGTTTTTTTTGCAGGAGCCAGATAATACAGGAATGAATTGGCCATAAAGAACAAAAACAATATCACCAGCCATTTTCCAATGATCAAAGTATAAATTGTGAAATTATCCCGCAGATAATCATTGGCAACCATGTAGTTGATAAAATGCTGTCCAAAAGTGATTAAGCCAATCGCGAGGGTTATTAAAACTGAAAGAATTACCAGTAACAACAATGCAATAATGTGCTGTCCTATCCAGGTACGGCGTTCAAATGTGTGAAGCGAAGCATCAAATGCACTCATCATCGACGACAATCCATTGGTTGAAAAGATAAGCGCCATAAAAAAACCAAAAGAAAGTAAATCACCACGTTGCTGTGTAAGGATGTCCTGAACTGTTTCTTCGATGGCCAAAAAGGCAGTCTCCGGCACCACGTCCCTGATAAGCAAAAACAATTCAACCTGAAAGTTGTCGATCGGAATGTATGGTATGAGAGTGAAAAGAAATATAATGGCGGGAAACAAAGCCATGAAAAAACTGAATGATATTGCAGAAGCACGGGTTGTAAGTGAACCATCGACCAGACTACGCCAGAAAAATACCATCACATCATAAAGAGGCATTTCGTCAAACCCCGGAAGAGTTATCTTTTTTGCCTTTTCCAGAATTCGTTCCCATAGGCTAATTAACTTCTTTGTGATTCTTTCAGGCATTAACCCTGTTTTTCAATTCTTAACTGGTGAATGTAGGAGTTGTTGTCTTTGTTTTTTAACAAAAAATAAACCCGGAAAGTACCGGTATTGGTAACTAAACTTCCGATTGCATAACGGGCGCCGTCTTTTCCGCCCTGATGAATAATACTGAATTGTTTGGGTTTGTTGGCCTTAAAAAATTCAGCTACAATTTGCTGAGCCTGAGATTTGCTGAAAACATCGTCGTGCGATTGAACCACCAACTCAACATTCTGATTAAAATAGCTTGCCAACATTACGTCATTGCCACTCTGAATGCTCAAAACAATTTCGTCGGGAATTTGTGAAAAAGACGGCGAAACAGTTGCAAACAGGGCGAAAAATAATAATACCAGCTTAAATTTTAAATTCTTCATCTTAATAATTTTTGTTCAGACTTCTTTCAACGAGAAACATTACCAAAAACCGTGCAATTTTTTCATTAAACAAATACCTTTGCAAAAGTAACAAAATTAGTATGAAAATTAGTCTTCTTGTAATCGGTAAAACTGACGAAGCCTATCTCCAAAAAGGATTGGAAATATTTTTGAAGCGCATTCCTCATTATGTTCCGTTTGAAATGAAAGTAATTCAGGATATTAAAAATGCCAAAAACATGAGTGAGGAACAGCAAAAAGACAAAGAAGGAGAACTGATTTTACAGCAAATCCTCTCATCCGACGAATTGATCCTGCTCGATGAAAATGGCCTTGAAGCATCATCGGTTGATTTTGCACGGTTTTTGGAGAAAAAAATGCTTTCAGGAATTAAACGGCTGGTATTCGTAATTGGAGGTCCTTACGGATTTTCAGGAAATGTTTATTCAAGGGCGATCGGGAAGATAAGTTTGTCAAAAATGACTTTTTCGCATCAAATGGTCAGGCTCATTTTTGCTGAACAATTGTACCGCGCTTTTACCATCCTGAAAGGGGAACCTTATCATCATCAATAAATATAATCCGGCGAAATTCGGGATTGAACCGTAAATTTAATTATTTTGTGGCATGTATGAATTCCGAAAATATTTATTCCCTGTACTTTCGATTCTGTTCTTTACACTGGCATCCATTCAGGAACACCAGACTTTAAAGCATCAGCCCGAAAAAAAAATTATTCAGGCTTTTCAACATACCTTGCACCGGCAGGAACTGGAACTTTCGGAATACCTGAACATTGCAGCGAAGAGAATAACCGACAATCCGTCTTCTGAAAATTATGCCACCATTTTCTCAGACCTGAATGAGTTGTTTCGAAATGAAGGTCTTGGTTTTGTTATTTTTCAAAATCAGAAGATGGTTTACTGGTCGAGCAACCATTTTTCTTTTCCAAATTTGCAATCGAAATTTACGGGTGAAAATGGATTGGTAATTTTGCCAAACGGAATTTTCGAGGCCCGGAAAAGAGTGGTGGGAGATTTCCAGCTGATGGGACTGATCCACATCAAAAACAATTATTCCTACGAAAATCAGTTCCTGATTAATAGCTTTATTGCGCCCTTCAACCTGCCTTCCAATTTCGGGATTTCGCCAGAAAAAAGTAAAAGTTCATACGAAATAAGGGATCTGACCAATCAATATCTTTTTTCGGTGATGCCAACCGGCAAATTATTGGTGAATGCATCGCAGCTGTATTTTTCCGCTTTTTTGTATTTGCTTGGTTTACTATTTCTGCTTCTGGCGCTTTACCAAAAAATGGATGATTACCGTGAAGAAAATTTTGTGGCAAAAATGCTGCTGTTAATGGTGGTTCTTTTTGTGATTTACTGGATCCATATCATTTTCGGAATTCCAGACATTCTGAACCATCTGGAGATTTTTGGCCCCAAATATTACGCGATATCAACATGGCTTCCGTCGTTGGGCGATTTTTACCTGATTACCGTATTGTTCTTTTTCTGGAGCCTGGTTTTTGTCAGGGAATTCTTGCTTCATGGCAAATTAGGAAAACAAATGATCATTCCATCATTCGTTTTTGCCGGTTCGCTTTATCAGATAGTGGGCCTTATGATCGGCAATTTGATCGGCAACAGCAACATTACGTATAAATTAAACCGCATTACCGATATCGACCTTATCAGTATTAGCAGCTATCTGGCCATCGCGATGTTGCTTTTTTCTGTTTTCCTGATCAACCTGAAAATTATTGAAAGATCGGAGAACATTATCAACAAGAAGT
>JAUYTA010000171.1 GCA_030695265.1 Bacteroidota bacterium | reverse complement strand
GGCAATAAACTGTATGCACCACAAAGCTTTCGATTATGTTGTTAAGAGCGAAACAGCTTTCTTACGATTGAAAAAAATTATCCCCGCCATTTTCCGTTTCAAAAAAATGGAAAAACAATTAAGTTGGTACATGGAACGGATGTAAGCAATTGACAGTAACCATTTACTGATAAAAAAAAGGAGCGTTGTTGGTTATATTACTGACAGCGCTCCTTTTTTTATGATATAAATAGCTAAACATAAAACCTCATAATCAGTGAATTTTGCAAGTTTTGAACAGAAATATGCAACTTTCCCCCACACAATGGCCTCACCTTTGTGTCGTGACAATATTGTCACCAACAAAACAATAAAAATGAACCTTGTAAAACTAATGCCAATCATGGCTATGCTATTGGTTGGATTAATGAACGACAATGCTATTACACAGCCAAAATAAATTTCACTTATCATCAAAACACAAAAAGGCGGTTCCGGTGGGATCGCCTTTTTGTGTTTAAGTGTAGCAATGACTGGCCGGATTAAATGTGTGAATATTGCAAATAAATAACGAAATTATGTAACGATATCCCGTGCAATGGGTTGCAACTTTACAGCACAAAATTATATTTCAATAATGCCCGTTTGCAAAGGTTATATGAAGGTGAAAATATCTTCATAAGAAACATGCAACTCATAAAACAGACCGTGGAAAATGAATAATCTGATTAAAAGCGCAAATCAATGAACAACGAAAAAATTAAAATATTTCTGGTCGATGATGATGCCCTGTATTTAAAATTACTGGAAATTGAATTGTTGGAGCATGGCGATTTCGATATTCAAACTTATTCAACAGGTGAGCTTTGCCTGGAAAATCTGAAAAATACTCCTGATGTGATCATTTTGGATTATGAGCTTAATGGCATTGATAAAAAAGCTATGAACGGGTTAGATATCCTTGATAAAATAAAAGCCTACAATCCTTTAATTCCGGTGGTAATGCTTTCATCGCAGGATAAAATAGAGATTGCAATAAATTGTATGCATCACAAAGCTTTCGACTATGTTGTTAAAAGCGAAACTGCTTACCTGCGGCTGGGAAAAATTATCCCTGCCGTTTTCCGATTCAAAAAAATGGAAAAAGAATTGAACTGGTACATGGAGCGGATGTAATATAAATTTTAACTACACAATAATATGTGTGAATGATGTAAATTATTCTGGAAATTCTGTAATAGCCCATTGAAAAAAGAGGTGCACCTTTATTTCAAATTCAGAAAACCTGTAAAAAAATGAAATCGAGTATCCGGATAAAACTTATAATACTGGCCGGCATAATTTTGGCCGGCAATGTGTTAATAGGTCTTGCTTTACATATCACCAACCAAAAACGTATTGAATCGGAACAACTGGTGCAGCATACAGAAGATATTATTTCCAATTTAGACAATATCCTCCTACTTGGCAAAGACATTGAATCAGCTTCACGGGGTTTTATCATTACCAACGACAGTGCATTTCTTGAACCCTTATTTACTGCAGAAAAAATTATTTTCAACAACATCGGTCAACTCAGGCAACAATTTCAGGACAATCCTGCCCAGCAAGAGCGTGTTGATTCAATTCATTTTTACATGCAAAAGCGGTTGGCTTTTTCGTTGCAACAAGCCGAATTAAGAAGCAAGCAGGGACTTCCTGCTGCAATTGCTTATGCCTCAACCAATCATGGTTTAAATTATTCCGACAATTTGCGACAAATTAGCACTGCAGTTGAGCAGCACGAGGAGAAGAAACTCAAACAACTTCTGAAATCAAACAAGTTCAGCGTCACTGCATTCAATTGGATTTCGCGAATTATGTTTGTTTTAATATCGGTAACTACAATACTTTTATTAATTGTTACAGGCAAAAATTTACAGCAAAATGAAAAGAGAGAGAAAAGAGCCGCTGAATTAATCATTGCCAATGAGGAACTTGCATTTCAAAATACAGAGAAAGAAAACCGTGCAGCAGAATTGATCCTTGCAAACAAAGAACTTGTATTTCAAAACGAAGAAAAAGGTAAACGGGCAGCAGAATTAATCATTGCTGATAAAGAACTTGTTTTTCAGAATGAAGAAAAAGAAAAACAGGAAGCTGTCAACAAAGAACTCGAAGCGTTCAG
>JAUYTA010000119.1 GCA_030695265.1 Bacteroidota bacterium | reverse complement strand
ATAATAGCTTTGGAGCCGAATGCGGTTGCTTCAACCAAGGCACGGAAAATGCGGGGTGCATCCGATCCCAGGTTTAATCCTGAAATCACGCCTTTCAGGTTCTGATTGGCATCCGGTGTACGACGGCCATTCATCCAGTCGAGCGCTACAATGCTGCTGTCTTCAATCGGAATCAGGCTGGCTGCTTTGGTCAGTTCAGGAATAATGCGTGACGAAATTTCAGCTATCATTTTGGTTTTGGTCGCTTCGTCAATCAGCGTGCTGGTAGAAATAATCTGTTCCGAAGGCCACAACAATACATTTTTAAACCATGCATAAATGTCGCCGAAAGCTGATTGTCCGGCTTCCATTCCCAACATTCCGGGAACAATGGAGCCGTCCACCTGTCCGCAAATTCCGCTGATCAGTTTGTCGCCCACTTCTTCCATCGGGGCAATCAGCATGTCGCAGGTTGACGTTCCCATCACCTTGCTCAGGTAATAAGGTTCAATTTCGGCGCCAACTGCTCCAAGGTGAGCGTCAAAAGCGCCGACACCGACTTTTACATTCGAGGGCAAACCCAGTTTGGAAGCCCATTCCGGAGTAATCGTTCCGGCAGAAATATCGCAGGTGAAAGTTTCTTTGAACAGCCTGTCTTTCAGGCCACTCAACAGCGGATCAAGTTTTTCAAGGAACTCATCGGTTGGTAATCCGTCGAAAGCCTCGTGCCACATGGCTTTGTGACCGGCTGCACAACGCGAACGTTTCAATGTTTTCGGATTGGTATTTCCGGTCAGGATAGCCGGAATCCAGTCGCAATGTTCGACCCATGAACTGGCAGCGCGGAAAACCCCGGCATCTTCGCGGATCACGTGCAGCAATTTGGCCCAAAACCATTCCGAAGAATAAACGCCGCCTTCAAATTTGGTAAAGTCGATGTTCCAAACTTTGGCCAACTGATTGATCTCATCAGCTTCCTTAACGCCGGTATGGTCTTTCCAGAGCACAAACATGGCATTCGGGTTATCCTCGAAACCGGGAGTCAACGAAAGCGGCGTTCCTTTTTCATCAACAGCAACCGGTGTCGATCCGGTGGTGTCGA
>JAUYTA010000153.1 GCA_030695265.1 Bacteroidota bacterium | reverse complement strand
ACGTCGCAGGTAAGAAGCGGAGTCAAGCCATCGCGAACAGGACAACCGGCATTGCTGGTTTGCACGATGCTCAGTTTTCCGGCGGCATCTTTCACCAACCATGCCCAACCTGAACCAAATTGAGTAACAGCAGCTTTGTTGAATGCTTCCTTGAAAGCATCGAGCGAACCAAAAGTAGATTCGATTGCAGCTTTCAGATCACCTGAAGGTTCAGTTGCCGGAGTTGCCGACAGTTGTTCGAAGTAAAAAGTGTGGTTAAAAACCTGTGCGCCGTTGTTGAAAATTCCACCATCTGCTTTTTTGATGATGGTTTCCATGTCGGCATTTTCGAATTCAGTTCCAACAATCAGGTTATTTAGGTTGGTGACGTAAGCCTGATGGTGTTTGCCATGATGAAACTCCAGTGTTCGTGCACTGATAAAAGGTTCGAGTGCATCAATTGCGAATGGTAATGCGGGTAATGTAAAACTCATTTTGGTTATTTTTTTGGTTAAACAATGACTTTTAGTTTTTCAGAAAGATAACAGAAACTTGATTCAAAAGGTTTGGGAAATCAGCAATTCCGAAGTAATTTATACTGATTCTGAATAAGGCCTATAAAAAACAAAACCGCCCGGTACCTCTGTACCGGGCGGAAAAAAACCAAAAATCAACTAACCTTTAAACCGTCGGGCAACTTCATCCCAATTAACCACGTTGAAAAAGGCTTCGACATAATCAGGTCTCCGGTTTTGATACTTCAGATAATATGCGTGTTCCCACACATCCACCCCAAGCACCGGTGTGCCTTTTACTTCTGCCAGATCCATTAACGGGTTATCCTGATTAGGTGTAGATGAAATCACCAGACCATCACCTTGCTTTACCAGCCACGCCCACCCAGACCCAAACCGGGTGAGGGCTGCTTTTGTAAATGCTTCTTTAAAATTTTGATACGACCCAAACGATTCATTTAATACTTTCAATAAATCACCTTCCGGCTGTTTAGCGCCTTTGGGAGCCATTATTTCCCAGTACAAATTGTGGTTGTAAAAACCTCCGCCATTGTTGCGCACTGCAACCGGATGAGCCGATATATTGGACAAAATTTCTTCAATTGTTTTTCCTTCAGTTTCTGTTCCCTGAATTGCAGCATTCAAATTGTTGGTATATGCTGCATGGTGTTTCCCATGATGTATTTCCATCGTTTGTGCATCGATATAGGGTTCGAGTGCATCAAAAGCGTAGGATAATTTTTGTAATTCGAATGCCATTTTTGTATTTCTTTTAAATAGGACTTAATACTCTTTTATCTTCTATACAAACATAGCACCTATTTGAATTTTTTCCAAATAAGAAACCATTTTTTTACATCAAATTTTTCGATCAGATATAAACAAGGTCAATCGCAGGGAATGAATACGTATCTAAATCATCAGGCACTCATGAATTTACCTCGTTAATAGATAAAACTGCTGCCGCCAAGAAACTCACGAATGAGCGAAGTTGGGGGGATTTCATGATCGTCGATGGGTTTGATGTAAGATAAAAATTTCAGCAACCGATTGCTTTCACTAAATTCCGGCAGGCTTTCAGGAACAGCTTTGAGCAACGGCTCTGCGTATTTTTTCAGGACAGCCAATTCATAAACCATCGCCGAATTAAACATGACATCTGCATTTTCCTGATAGGGAAAAATATTCTTGTCCTCGCCGGCACGAACGCTTGACCAGCGGCGAATGGTATCCTGAGCCGAATAGTTCCGGTATTTACAGTCGCGAATCATTCTTCGAATCAATCGATTATCGGTAGTTGAAATATGATTTTGATCGTCAATAGAGATCTGGGTTAAAGCCGATAAAAATATCTTATAGGTATTTTCCGTTTTTATGTGTGGAATCAAATTGGGATTCATGCCGTGAATTCCCTCAACAATCAGTATGCTGTTCGGGCCCAGTTGCAGCGATTTGCCTGAAGGAATCCTTTGTCCGAGTGTAAAATCGAATCGGGGCAAATCAATGGTTTCGCCATTAAAAAGCAGTAGAAGTTGATGATTAAAAAACTCAATATCAATGGCCTCAATGGATTCAAAATCATATTCGCCAAAAATATCTTTCGGCGTTTTATCCCTGTCAACGAAATAATCATCCAGCGAAATCATTACAGGTTTCAATCCATTCACAGCCAGTTGAACCATAAGACGCTTGCTGAAAGTGGTCTTTCCGGAAGCTGATGGTCCTGCAACCATTATTATTTTGACCTGTTTTTTGCGTTCGGTGATCACATTGGCAATTTCGGCGACTTTCTTTTCGTGCAATGCTTCGGAAATTTTGATGATGTCGCTGCTTTGTCCGTTCAGGGTAGAATCATTCAGATTTGCAAGGTTGTCAACGTTTAAAATTTCAGCCCAATCTTTGTGTTCCTGAAAAACGCCAAACAATTTATCGAGCTTCGTGTATGGCTGAACTTCGCTGAATTTGTCTGGATTGGGAATTCGCAAAAGCAATCCCTCGTAATAAGGAACAAGGTCGAAAACCTTCAGGTAACCAGTTGAAGGCACCATATATCCATAGAAATAATTCGCAAGGATGCCAAGAAAATACAAATAGGAAAACAGGTCACCTTGTTGCTCTATAAGCCGGGCTTTAAATACCAAATTTTGCTTTCTGCAAATCTCAACAGCCTCAGCGCTTGGCAATCCAACCTTTAAAAAAGGAATATCCAGCTCAACCAACTGATGCATCTCACTTTTGATGGAAAAGATATCAGATTCGGTTATTGGTCGGTTCAAACCAACCAACTCGCAATAATAACCACGAGAGATGCCATGCATCATTTTGAGCTTTACTTCAGGAAATACCTCACGAACGGCTGCATATAAAATAAAAAAAAGCGACCTGACGTACAGACGTAATCCATCGGGGTGCGAATAATCGATGAATTCTACTTTTTTGGTTTTCACAAACACAAAAGAGAGCTCTTTTACCTTGTTGTTAACTAAAGCGCCGATAATCGGGTTCGCTAGTTTTACCTTAAAATCATCTTTAATTTCCATCAGGGTCACACCCAGTGGGTACGACTTTTTTGTATTTGTATTGACGCAATAAATATCGATTGTGTTCATATTTAGCAAATGAATTTTCTTTTATTCTAACTCCTTACTTTTGTTGCTTTCAAGTATTTTTGCATTTCTTGCAGTAACTATTTTATCTCCGGTTTTCGCTTCAATTTCCCGACGCGTGTTGCCTGCAATTGTTCCTCCTTGTTTTGCTATTCGTTTATTTTCATCAAATGTTTTTGGTACTTTCTTTTGTATTGCATTTTCAGTTGTCCGATTTTTTCGGACAACTCACTTCCTTCTTTAATCAGTTTTGCTTTTAAATCGCTCCAATACTTACGTGGGCGGTCAGATTCAGCGAGTACTTCTATTACATCGTTTTTTATAATTCCTGTCGAAGATACTCGGCAGTAAACGATTCCTTGCTTTTTACAACTTCTTCAGGAGTTCCAAAACAAAGTACTCTCCCACCCTCTTTTCCGCCTTCGGGACCGATGTCGATCACATGATCGGAAACTTTTATCACATCCATGTTGTGTTCGATTACAATTACCGTATTGCCCCGGTCAACCAACTTGTTCAGCACTCCAAGCAAAACCCGGATATCTTCAAAATGCAGGCCGGTGGTGGGTTCATCGAGAATGTACATGGTTTGGCCGGTATCTTTTTTCGCCAGTTCGGTAGCCAGTTTCACCCGTTGCGATTCGCCTCCTGAAAGTGTGGTGGACGATTGCCCAAGTGTGATGTATCCCAAACCGACGTCCTGAATTGTTTTCAATTTATGTGAAATCGACGGAATGTGTTCGAAAAATTCGACGCCCTGATTGATGGTCATGTCCAGCACATCGCCGATTGATTTGCCTTTGTACCTGACTTCCAGCGTCTCGCGGTTGTAGCGGCGCCCGTTGCAGGTATCGCAATGGACATACACATCGGGCAAAAAATTCATTTCAATCTGTTTCAGCCCGCCACCCTGACAATCTTCACAACGGCCGCCCTTCACGTTGAACGAAAACCGTCCGGGCAGGTATGCCCTGATTTTGGCTTCTGGCAATTGGGCGAATAAATTCCGAATATCGGAAAACACGCCGGTGTAGGTAACTGGATTGCTTCGCGGTGTGCGTCCAAGCGGCGACTGATCGACCTGCACTACTTTATCAATATTGATGAGGCCTGAAATTTCAGAATACGAAAGCGGATCTTTTACCGATGAATAAAAGTGCTGGCTCAAAATGGGTTGCAGCGTGGAATTGATCAAACTGGATTTCCCGCTGCCTGAAACTCCGGTAATGCAAATCAATTTTCCCAGCGGAAAATCAACCGAAACATTTTTCAGGTTATTACCGGTACAACCTTTTAGCGAAAGCACTTTGCCATTTCCTTCCCGTCTTTTCACCGGAACAGGGATTTGAGCTTCACCAAGAAGGTACTTCGAAGTCAGGGTTCCAGCCGTAAGTATTTGCTGTGGAGTGCCGCAAGCCACCACATGACCGCCATGCCGACCGGCAAAAGGGCCCATATCGATCACATAATCGGCATTCAACATCATGTCTTTGTCGTGCTCGACCACAATCACTGAGTTGCCGGTATCGCGCAATTGTTCCAGCGAATTGATCAGCCGGAGATTATCGCGGTGATGCAGTCCAATGCTTGGCTCGTCGAGAATGTATAGCACATTTACCAGTTGAGAACCGATTTGTGTTGCAAGCCTGATTCGTTGTGTTTCGCCTCCCGACAAAGTGCGCGAAGTACGGTCAAGCGATAAATATTTTAAACCTACATCCAACAAAAAACGAATGCGGTCGCGAATTTCCTTGATTACTTCGATGGCTATTTTTTGTTGCCGGTCAGAAAGCCGCTCTTCCAAATTATCAAGCCAATTGCTCAATTCTGAAATATCAAGTTGTGCCAGTTCCGAAATATTTTTTCCATCAATCCTGAAATACAGTGACTCCTTTTTAAGCCGTTGCCCTTTGCATTCGGGACAGGCAGTTTCGCGTACAAACTGGTTGGCCCACTTCTGCGCTTTTTGCGACGGATTGTCATCTTTCTGCAAATCAATGTATTTGATCACGCCTTCGTAGGTCATCATGTAATTCATGGAAACTCCAAGCGGCGAGTTCTTCAGTTGAATCCGCTCATTGGTACCAAAAAGAATGGCATTCATCGCATCTTCAGGAATATCTTTGATGGGCGTTTTCAGTGTAAAGCCGAACATTTCGCCCAAAGCTTCAATCTGCCAGAAAACGAGGGTGTTTTTATGCGCCCCAAGAGGGGCAATTCCACCATTCTGAATGCTTTTTGTATTGTCAGGAACAATTTTTTCGAGATCGATTTCACTGATCATTCCCAGTCCGTTGCATTTTGGACATGCTCCCTGAGGCGAGTTGAACGAAAAGTTATGCGGGGCTGGTTCGTTGTACGAAATACCGGTGGTAGGGCACATCAACTGGCGACTGTAATATTTTGCCTCCTGACTGTCGTGATCCAGAATCATGGAAATGCCATGCCCGTTTTTCATGGCAATTTGCAGCGAATCGCGCAAACGTTTATCGCTGGCCTCATCCACCAGCAATCGGTCGATCACAATTTCGATGAAGTGATTTTTGTAGCGGTCGAGCCGCATGGCTGCTTTCAATTCAGTCACAACTCCGTCAATCCGCGCATTCAGGAAACCTTTCTTCAGGATTTGCTCGAACAATTCGCGGTAATGACCTTTGCGGCCTTTCAAAATCGGCGCAAGTATCAGGATTCGCTTTCCGGAGAATGAGGTTTTGATTAAGTTAATGATCTGGTCGTCTGTGTATTTCACCATTTTTTCGCCGGTGTTGTAAGAAAAAGCTTCACCAGCCCTGGCATACAAAAGCCTCAGGAAATCATAAATTTCGGTAACAGTA
>JAUYTA010000141.1 GCA_030695265.1 Bacteroidota bacterium | reverse complement strand
GGTTATCGTTTTTTTTTTTTTGCAAATTAAAGATAAAAGATTGATAAAAGATTGAAACCATAATTGAAAAATTTAAATCATTTCAGAAAAAAAAGAGAAAACAACTTCGATGTCTTCCTTTTATCTTTTGTAAATACGTTTTAAATCATTCTCTAAAAGGGTAAAATAATATTCGCAAATTTGCCTAAGTTTGTATCTTGTAATAAAATAGTGCAACTATAAACCTGTTACTATTTATAAGGATTTAAAAAACGAATTATAAACAGATGAAAATAATTCACTCAATATTGGTTTTAACATTGATATTTACAGTTTTCATTTCCTGCGGAAATACTCCTAAAAAACAGTCGAATATTGAAAGTTCTTCATCAATTCTTCCGGAAATAAAAACCGGTGCCGATCAAACTGAAAAATACCTTCCTTTATTAAAAGGCAAACAAATTGCTATAGTTGCCAATCAAACTTCGGTAATTGGAAAAGTTTCGCTGATTGATAGTTTGAAATCACTTGAAGTAAATATTGTTAAAATTTTTGGTCCGGAGCATGGATTTCGCGGAACTGCCAGTGCAGGCGCTGTTGTTTCCGACAGTGTTGATGCAAGAACAGGTATTCCTGAAATTTCACTTTACGGCAAAAAAAGCAAACCTTCGAAAGAAGATTTGGCGAATGTTGATCTGGTGATTTTTGATATTCAGGATGTTGGTGCACGGTTTTATACTTACATCAATTTGTTGGCAAGAGTGATGGAAGCCTGCGCCGAAAACAACAAAGAACTGATTATTCTTGATCGTCCAAACCCAACCGGCTTTAGTGTTGACGGGCCAATTCTGGATATGAAACTGAAATCTGGTATTGGAATGTTCCCTATACCAATTACCCACGGAATGACCATCGGCGAACTTGCCCGCATGTACAATGGCGAAGGCTGGCTGGCAAACAAAATTCAATGCAATATTATTGTCATACAAGTTGAAAATTATTCGCACGACATGCAATATACACTGCCGGTTGCACCCTCTCCTAATCTAAATTCGCAACAATCCATACTTCTGTATCCATCACTTTGTTTGTTTGAAGGAACAATTATCAGTCAGGGCAGGGGCACTCATTTTCCTTTTACAGTATTGGGTAATCCCGATTTGAAAGGTAAATATGATTTTATGTTTACACCGGTCAGTATTAAAGGAATGAGCGAAACACCGCTTCACCAGAACAAAGTCTGCTACGGACTTGATTTGCGTAAATACGATAACGGCGAATTTCTTGAAACCGGCCAAATTAATCTCAAATGGCTGATAGATATATACAAAGCCTATCCTCACAAGGAAAAATTCTTCGATTTTAAGCAGAGCAATCAGATGGGAAACTTCGATAAACTGGCCGGTACAACGCTGCTAAAAGAACAAATCATTGCCGGAAAATCTGAAAAAGAGATTCGCAATTCGTGGGAACCCGGCTTGTCTGATTTTAAAAAGCTACGAAAAAACTACTTATTGTACCAATAAAAATCCCCGATTAGAGCTCCCGGATATGTTATAGAAAATAATACCATTTTTTTGGATTTGTAACGCGCTGATATTCAATTGTTAAAAAATGATAAAATTTCTGAAAAAATAAATTGGTATTACATGTTACAAAAGCACCGATTTTTAAAAA
>JAUYTA010000137.1 GCA_030695265.1 Bacteroidota bacterium | reverse complement strand
GCATTTTCGCCAAATATCTATACGAATACGGCCATACTTCAGGAAAAATATTTACCATTGAAACGCTTGGCGGGATTGTTACTGCTGAAGTTTCCGGAGAAGCAAAAGGCAAAGCCAACCGGATAAAAGTGGATATGGGAAAAGCCATTATCAATACGCACAAGCTTCCGGTAATGTGCGATGAATCCGAGTGATTTGATCATCCGCTGAATATTGTTGACGAAACTTACCTGATCAATTGCGTGTCGGTTGGCAATCCGCATTGTGTCATTGTTTGTACTAAGCTGACAAAAGCAGAAATTATTAAACATGGTTCAGAAATCGAGAATCATCCGATGTTTCCAAACCGTATCAATGTTCAGTTTGCCAAAGTATTGTCGCGCAACGAGGTTGAAATTCTTATTTGGGAACGCGGCGCCGGTTACACACTTGCCTCCGGAAGTTCGTCATGCGCAGTGGCTGCGGTAATGGTAAAAAAAGGACTGACCGACCGCAAACTGACGGTAAAAATGCCTGGAGGAATTTTACAACTTGAAATTGATGAATTCTGGAATATTCGCATGGAAGGCGAAGTAAAAGAAATCGCTTCAGGTTATTTAAGTGATGAACTGATTGCAGATGTGCTTTGTTTGTAAAAAACTGTAAATTTACCGCCCGAAATTTTAATAAATTATAATGACGAAACAAATTCCATTTTCGAAAAAACAGATCGAAAAAATCATAGAAAAAACGCCAACCCCGTTCCATATATACGACGAAAAAGGCATCCGTGAATATGCCCGGAAATTCATCAAAGCATTTTCGTGGAACGCTGGTTTTAAGGAATACTATGCTATAAAATCGGCGCCAAATCCTTACCTGATGAAAATTATGCGGGAAGAAGGTTTTGGAATTGATTGCAGCTCGTATGCCGAATTGGTGATTGCTGAAAAACTGGGTTTGTCAGGCGACGAAATCATGTTTACTTCCAACGATACGCCAGCCTACGAATATCAAAAGGCTATTGATTTGGGTGCCATCATTAATCTCGATGATATTTCACACATCGAATACCTTGAAAAAAATACAGGTCTGCCCGAAATGGTTTGCTTCCGCTACAATCCGGGTTCGCTCAAAGAAGGAAACACAATTATTGGTCATCCGGAAGAAGCGAAATATGGCTTTACCCGCGAACAGTTGTTTGAAGGTTACCAAATGCTTATTGACAAAGGCGTGAAACGCTTTGG
>JAUYTA010000115.1 GCA_030695265.1 Bacteroidota bacterium | reverse complement strand
AAGGATGGAATGGCTTGCGAACAGCAGACTCCTGTTCTGTGGGATGGACACATGTTTGGAATTCAACCCAAAGATGCCGGACCGTTGCGCAATCAACTGGTTTGTGTTTCTCCGGATGATGTCACCAAAATCGTCTGGACTTCCGGAAAAGATGGCCGTTTTGGCCTAGGACCCTACCTGATTGCTGATAATAAAATGTATGTGCTAAGCGACGACGGTACGCTGACGATGATTAAACCTGACAGTAAAAAGTACGTTCAAATGGCGCAGAAAAAACTGTTCGATGGGCACGATGCCTGGGGACCGATGGCCATTGCCGACGGGCGCTTGCTGTTGCGTGATGCGAATAAAATGTACTGTGTAAACATTAGCCAATAAAACTATGAACCGGAAACTGGTAAATATCGTATTGATCGTTCTTGCAGTAGCAATTGTGGTTGTTATCGGTAAAGATTTTATCGGCAAAAAAGCCGGAAAAAATATCGAAAATCCTTATGAATACAACATTGATGAATTTCGACAGGTAGATTCAACCCAGATTTTATATGCTGAAACGCTGAATTTTCCGGTCAAAGTTCACGATTGGGGCGGAGTAACCGTGTCGGATTCAATGATTATAGTGGCTACAGCCAACGAGTTAATCAGGTTTGATTATTCAGGAAAAGAAATATTGCGCAAACAGTTGATCGACACCGCCACCTGCGTAACCATTGACGATAATCGCCAGATTTGGATTGGGATGCGCTATTATGTGGTAATGTATGACTTGAACGGAACGCTGGTTAAACGCTGGAATTCGTTTGGCGACCGGGCTGTAATTACCTCGCTGGCCGTTTCCGGAGAAAATGTATATGTGGCTGATGCCGGAAACCGGATCGTTTACCAGTGCAATACCAATGGCCAAATTTTACAGAAAATAGGAGAGAAGAACGAGCAAAAAGGGATTTCCGGATTTGCAATTCCAAGCCCGTATTTTGATGTGGCCATTGACGACGGTGGTTTTTTATGGGCGGCAAATACCGGAAAGCACACTTTCGAGAATTACAATCCGGATGGTTCGCTGCGCACATCATGGGGTGTAACCAGTTTCAAAATTGAAGGTTTCAGTGGTTGCTGTAATCCGGCGCACATATCAATTCTGGATGACAATTCATTCATCACCAGTGAAAAAGGAATGCCACGTATAAAGTTGTACGATCAGCATGGACAATTTATTGGAGTAGTAGCACCCCCAGCGGCATTCGATGGTTCATTGGCGCCCGACATTGCGGTGGACAACCAGCACCGTGTAATTGCCCTCGATTTTGAACGCCAGCAAGTACGAATTTTTGAAAAGAACGATTAAAATGAACGATAAAAAAAACAACCGGAGAGATTTTTTCAGAAAAGC
>JAUYTA010000104.1 GCA_030695265.1 Bacteroidota bacterium | reverse complement strand
TCCTTCAATATTTCGGTGAGCGCCGGAATCGTATTGTGGGATTTGGTTTACAAACTTCGCTCGTAAAGAATCAAACATGATGTGGAACAGGCTGGTTTTGTTAAAAGAAGTTAAATTCCGGGCTTATCGTCAAATATTCCCCAAAACCCAGGATTTCAGGTAAGGGTATTTGTTTTGTGAATTGTTATATAATCGTATTGCGGAATTTTTTTTCATAAGTTTGTTATGGTTTTTAAATATGGACTTAGGGTCTGACTTAAAAACTTTAAAGGGTGTGGGGTGAGATCCGACACCCTTTTTAATTGAGGCCTCCCCTAACCCCTCCATTAGGAGGGGGATAAAATTGCTGACTGATAAATAAGCATTATCATCTTCTTTCATTTTTATATTTCTTTTCTGTTTCGTATAATTTTTTCAGCAACGAACTTTATATATTTGCCTTACTACCTTTCAGAGGCAGTAATTTAAAAAAATCAACTCAGAAATAATAAAACTATGACCTTAATCAGATCAATATCAGGAATTCGCGGAACAATTGGCGGTAAACCGGGCGAAGGTTTAAGTCCGCTCGACGTGGTAAAATATACAGCTGCGTATGCCGAATGGGCCAAACAGCAACATCCCGGTCAAACAATCACCATTGTGGTTGGCCGAGATGCCCGCATTTCAGGGCCAATGGTTCAGTCGCTGGTGGTTGCGGCTCTTTCAGGAATGGGTTGTATGGTCGTTGATTTGGGAATGGCGACAACGCCCACCACCGAAATCGCGGTGAAGGAAGAACAGGCGCAGGGCGGAATAATCCTGACCGCCAGTCACAATCCAAAACAGTGGAATGCCTTGAAATTACTCAATCACAATGGCGAATTTCTGGATGCTGCCGAAGGTGCTTTGGTTTTGGAAATTGCAGAAAATGAATCGTATAGCTTTGCAGAAGTGGACGATTTGGGCGAAGTTTTTATTAAAGATTATACAGATATTCATATTCAGCAAGTTCTTGATCTGGAGTTGGTTGATGTGGAAGCGATACGAAACGCTGAATTCAGTGTTGCCATTGATGCAGTGAACTCTGTTGGCGGAATTGTGATCCCGGCACTTCTGAAAGCCTTGGGTGTGAAGGAAATTGTAGAAATTAACTGCGAAGCAACCGGTCATTTTGCCCACACTCCGGAACCACTTCCTGAAAATCTGGTAGAAACTTCGGCAATAATTCGTGAATCGGCAGTTGATGTGGGTTTTGTCGTCGATCCTGACGTCGATCGTTTGGCTATAATAAGTGAAGATGGATCGATGTTCAACGAAGAATATTCATTGGTTTCAATAGCCGATTATGTTTTGGGACAGACTCCGGGCAACACGGTTTCAAATTTGTCATCATCGCGTGCATTGCGCGATATTACTGAAAAGCATGGAGGTACTTATTATGCATCGGCTGTAGGCGAAGTGAATGTGGTGGCCAAAATGAAAGCCATCAATGCAGTGATCGGTGGCGAAGGAAACGGCGGAATCATTTATCCTGCTTCGCATTACGGACGCGACTCGCTGGTTGGAATTGCACTGTTTTTAAGTTTGCTGGCAAAGTCTGGGTTAAAATGTTCGGAGTTGCGTAAAACTTATCCCGACTATTTTATCTCGAAAAATAAAATTGAACTCACTCCTGAAATTGATGTGGATTCGATTCTGGTGAAAGTGAAAGAAAAATACCAAAATGAACAGGTTACAGATATTGACGGGGTTAAAATCGATTTTGCAGACCAATGGGTGCATTTGCGTAAATCCAACACCGAAGCAATTATCCGGATTTATGCCGAAGCTCCTTCAATGGACGAAGCAAACCAGCTGGCACAAACCATTATTCAGGATATCAGATCGTTGATTGCCTAAAAGTAAAAAAGCTGGTGAGTTCCATATTTGAACTGACCAGCTTTTTTCTTTTTTTCTTTTTATATTATTGAATTCCTTCTTTTTTCTTCACTAAAGGACCTACAAGTTGTTCTTTTTCCTGAATTACCAATTGCTGTTTTATTCGATCAAGTTCGTTTTTTTCGATCGTGTTTTTTGCCGATTTGATATCCATTTCTTTCGACTTGATTTTCCCTTTCAAGGATTTTATTTCCCGGAAACATCCCGATTTTTCCCTTTCAAGAGCTTTTAGTTCCTTCTTTGCTTCATCAAATTCAGGAGTGCCTTTCAACTTTGCCGAAAAAGAAGTCTTTTTCAAAGTGATGATTTCATTCACTCGTACGATGTCATTTTCCACCTCGAAAATACCGGCATTGAATTTCTGAATGTTAGATTCGTAACGGGTGATTGATCTCTCTTGTTTTTCCGTATTCGCTTCAATATCCTTCAACACACCTTCCTGTTTCGAGACTTCCTTCTTAGCTTCTTTAATTTGGTTGTCAACTACACTTTGGTAGGCTTCAACACCAAAGTCACGAATATAGCTTTTTAACGATAAGATTCTTTCATCATCAACATTTGATTCATTTATGAATACGGAATCGGTGTATTGAAAGAAAGCGCTAAACTGACAACCTTCAGCCAATTGTGTGGTCCGTGCATAAACATCCATCGAAAAATTTGAGATCTTGTTTACTTCGATGGATCTTACATACAATTCACCTCCTTTTTTTTCAACTTTTAAATGGTCACGGCTGGCCTTATTTTCTTCACTTTTAAAAATATTGCCAACCTGCGTGGTAAGGTTACTGATCCGTTCTCCAACACTCCTGTTGTTGACATACTTTTTCCATAACGGCTCAACTTCTTCGGTTTTTGCTTCCGGAATCATTACAGTGAAAGCCATTTGAGTACCTTTTGACATTGATTTTTCGCCAGTTTCGACTTCTACCTTGTATTGTGAACTGGCATTTAGAGCCATTATGATGGCTGTGAATAAGAAGAAAATTTGTTTCATAAGTGGATTTTTTACTGAAACGAATAACAAATCTTTTTTGTTTATGATATGTATATATTGATTTTAATTTGTCTTATTATTTACCAGACGATAATGTGAAGTCAGCTTTTTTCGTTGTCTTTTTTCTTCGGATCCTGCAACTAAAGTTATAATTTTCGCAATAGGAGAACGGAAAGTTGGACCGAAAAACGGGCTGAATCCTTTGGTATGTGAACCATGTTGGTCGTAAAAATAACTTTGTCGCGATTTAAGGTCAAACCCTTCAGGCTTTTCAAGCGGGGCCAGACGCTTTATATCATTGACGGTTTCCTGCAGATTTTTAAGTTCCTTTTCCTTTTTATCTGAGACGTCAACCTGCATCAATTCCACAACCTCAGGTTCAAGGACAATGTACCGGCCATTGTGTTTTTCATTTACGAACCGCTTTTTATGAGCAATGTGATATACAAGTAGTGAATCTTCCAAAGCAATTTCTATCTGAAAGAATCCATTTGCATTTGTTCTCGAAGTTTTGCCTGTCCGAACGTTTATTATTGCCACTTCTGGTATAGGAATAGAGTCGTTGCCAACAACAATTCCCGATAGTATAGTTT
>JAUYTA010000112.1 GCA_030695265.1 Bacteroidota bacterium | reverse complement strand
ATGTTCATTCCGTCTTTTTTCTGAAATTCAAAAACTGCTTTGCGCGAAAACATGAATTCGAGAGAACCAGTCGGTACCAATGCACCCCCGGCTTTGTTGAAATACATTTTCACATTTGCGACAGTCCGTGTAGGATTATCGGTAGCACATTCTACAAAAATCAACACTCCATGCGGGCCTTTCCCTTCGTAGTTGATTTCCACAAAATTTTCGGCATCCTTGCCTGATGCACGTTTAATGGCTGCATCAATGTTGTCTTTAGGCATATTTTGTGCCTTCGCATTTTGTATCGCGGTGCGAAGTTTCGAATTCATATCCGGATCCGGCACCCCTTCACGGGCAGCAACAGTAATGGCTTTTCCTAATTTGGGAAATGTACGCGACATCTTATCCCAACGTTTCTCTTTGGTTGCTCTTCGGTATTCGAACGCTCTTCCCATATCAGAATATTTTAAGTGATAGTTTTGTTTATCTTATTTTTAAAGAGGCACAAAAATACAAATTGAATTGTTTTTAGCGTAATAATACCTGAAATATTGTTGCCAAAGTTTTTGTACTTTTGCGCTTCTATTGCAAAATAGAATGAATTAATACAAATAGACAATATGACATTTGATGAATTTGGGTTGAACGATAAAATTCTGGAAGCAATTTCGTACATGGGTTACGAAAAAGCTTCAGATATACAAGAGCTTACAATTCCTTCTATATTAAAAGGCGACGATATTCTTGCATGTGCACAAACCGGCACAGGTAAAACAGCCGCATTTGTATTGCCAATTCTGGATCATCTGGCAGTGGAAGACAATCATAATTTGAGCACGCTCATCATTGTTCCGACACGCGAACTTGCTATCCAGATTAACCAGCAAATACAGGGGTTTTCATACTTCCTGAACATCAATTCAATTACCGTTTATGGTGGGCGCGATGGCGCTGACTGGGATGCTGAATGCAAAGCGCTTACAAAAGGCACCAACATCATAGTTGCTACTCCGGGGAAATTGATTTCGCACCTGAATCTTGGTTATGTACGATTTGATAAGATCAAGCATGTTGTGCTCGATGAAGCCGATCGTATGCTCGATATTGGTTTTTATGACGATATCATGCGCATTCTCAGTTATGTTCCTGAAGACAGGCAAACATTGATGTTCTCGGCAACAATGCCGCAAAAGATCAGGGAACTTGCTTCAAAAATATTAAGGAATCCGGTAGAATTCAGTACCTCCATTTCCAAACCTGCTGAAGGCGTTTTGCAGGCGGCGTATGTTGTTCACGAAAACCAGAAAATTGCTGTAATCAACAGTTTGATCTCGAACAAACCTGATTTGGACAGTATCCTGGTATTTAGTTCAACCAAGCGAAAGGTGAATGAAATTGTGAAAAACCTGAAACGTGCCGGAAATGTTGTTGAAGGAATTTCGTCAGATCTGGAACAGAAGGAGCGGGAAGATGTAGTGATGCGTTTCAGGTCGAAACGTACCCGTGTGTTGGTTGCTACCGATGTTTTAAGTCGCGGAATTGATATAAAGGACATCAATCTCATCATTAATTTTGATGTGCCAGGATCGGCTGAAGATTATGTCCATCGTGTTGGTAGAACCGCCCGTGCCGACAAAACCGGTATTGCCATCAGTTTGATCAATGAAATGGACATGGAAAAATTTGACCGGATTGAAAAGCTCATTGAAATGGAAGTCCTGAAGATTCCGGTTCCGTCAGAATTGGGTGAAGGTCCTGTCTATAAAGTTCGTCCTCCGCGCAAAGGTGGCCGTCCGCAGGGAAAAAGGAATTATTCATCAGGAAAGAAACCTGACAGAAAAAATTTCTGAGCCGGGAGGTAAAATTGTATATCGCCAGCAAGGTACAATTGATCCGCTGAAGTTGAAGAAAATAATTGTGGATCACCCGATGATAGGTCGGTATTTTTAATTTTAAATTGAAGAATGATTGAATTTTTATCTGCCAAAGCAGCAAAATTGGCTGAATATTGCCATTTATTTGACTGCCAATTTTGTTAATATCTCCAAAAATATTATGCTTGTTAATCCTGAAATATACTGGAGGAAGTAGTTGTAAACTGGGAAATGATATTAACAATTGTTGATAACATCGAATGATAGCTGGTTGGTACAAAAGCTTCAAAAAACTTGACTTATATACTCCGGATGTTGTATTTTTACTTCATCAGACGAGCGATAAAAGGCTGCTCAGAACGAATGGAGATGGAATTGAATTTTTAACCGGATTTAAAACCTAATCTTCCTGATCTTCGGATCAGCATTCGGAAAAGAGCTGAAGTACAGACAGAAAGAAAGCTTGCTTTTAATAAATCTGAACTTCGTCGGTGAAGATCGAATCGAAAGAAACAATCGAACTGACAACCGGAAAATTTTGCTGTAACAGGCAATGTCGGAAGGTTCAAGGCTGAGAGAAAAGGCTGAAAGGCCGGATTAAACAGCCAGTTGTAATAACCGTAGTCTGGCACTGAGGAAAACCTTCGGGTTATCTGAAAGTGAATGGGAACTCTCCTAACGGAAGGTTCCCATTCGTGTTTTAAACAAATACATGTCTTAATCCTTAAATATATCGGGATTTTCGTAAGTAGGCAAACTAAATGTAAACTTACTACCCGTTTCAAGGGTACTTTCAACCCAGATTTGCCCGCCGTTTCTTGCCAGAAAATCTTTGCAGATGATGAGTCCAAGTCCGGTTCCCTCTTCTTTTTCAGTACCGGTAGTATTTGTTCTTTTATCGATTTGGAAAATTTCACTTTGTTTATTGGTCGGAATTCCAACACCATTATCAGCAACTGTTATTTCGACATTATTGGTATTTGTTTTTACCGAAACTTTAACCTTACCTCCCTTTCGGGTATATTTGATTGCGTTTGAAATCAGATTTCGCAGGACGGTGTCGATCATGTCCTGATCGGCATACACTAAATAGTTTTTACTAATGTCAGAAGTTAATTTGATGTTTTTAATAGATGCATTTCCTTTTGCCACTTTTAGCGCCTGAACAATTTGATCCTTCATATTGATTACTTCAGGAGTGAATTTGTACATGCCAGTCTGGTTTCGTGACCATATCAAAAGGTTCTCAAGTAATTTATATGCTTGATTTGCTGCACTTTCAATGGTTTTAAGTCCTTTGTGAAGGGTGTCGTCATCAATTTCAGTGAAATTCTTCAGCAATAAATCAGAGAACCCGATGATTGCCCCAAACGGGTTTCTAAGGTCAAGGGCAATAATTGACAAAAATTTATCCTTACTGAAATTGAGTTCCTTTAATTTTTCGACCTGTTCTTCGAGAAGAATTTCAGCTTGTTTACGGTCCGTAATTTTATTTACAAAAACGATGTACCCGGTTGGTATTTTGTTTTCACCGATAATCGGATTTATACAACATTCGACATTGTACTTTCCTTCTTTATATGTTTCGAACAGTTTTTTTTCTTTTGCCAGATCAAAATCGAATACAAACTCATATTTGCCAGCTATTCCGGCCTTCATATCAGTAATTGCCTGAAGTGGCAAGTTCTGATCGGTAAACAAATTAAAGTTTGCTAAATCATCCGGTTTTTCTACTCCGAACAAATCAAGGCTGGCGGGATTGGCATCTGCCAATTTTCCATTTGCATCGTACAATTCAGTCGCGATTGGTGATTGCCTGAAAATATGCAGGTATTTTTTGTTAACTGCCTATCCCTTTCGGTCAAGTAAAAATTTGTAACATTGCTGTATGATTAGTAATGAGCATTATCCTAAAGATTTTCAAGAATTCCTTGCACAATTTAGAAGTGAGGAAGACTGTTGGAATTATATTTTTGAAATAAGATGGCCGAATGGCTTTGTATGTCCCAAATGTAGAGGCAGTAATAAATATTGGCTCACTGAACAGAAATTGATTCATTGTTCCTCTTGTGGTCATCAAGCATCAGTAACGGGAGGTACTATTTTTCATGGTACAAGAAAACCGTTATTACTTTGGTTTCACATTATGTGGTGGGTTGTTGCACAAAAGACAGGTGCAAGTGCTAATAATTTGATGGATTTTATGGGCTTTGGTTCATATGAAACTGCTTGGTCCTGGCTGCAAAAGCTTCGTAGAGCAATGGTAAGACCAGACAGAGATCTACTTTCTGGTGAAATTGAGGTTGATGAAACTTATATTGGAGGAAAAGAAATTGGCTCTGGAAAACAAGGAAGAGGTGCAGAAACGAAAACCTTGGTGGTGGTTGCTACTGAATGCATTGGAAAACAGATTGGTAGAGTTCGATTCAAGTGTATACCTGAAGCATCTGGCGAATATCTTTTAACATTTATTGATGAGAATATTAAACATGGGAGTACAATTATTACAGATGGCTGGCCAGGATATAACTCTTTGACTAATTCTGAGAAATATAAACATGAAATCAAAGTTATTTCGGGAAGTGGAAAAGAGGCTCATGAACTGTTACCGCATGTACATCTTGTCGATTCACTTGTTAAACGGTGGATAAATGGAACTCATCAAGGTAGCATTTCTCCAAAATACCTGTCTTATTATTTAGATGAATTTGCGTTTCGGTTTAATAGAAAGTTATCGACATATAGAGGAAAGTTGTTTTATCGACTAATGCAGCAAGCTGTAGATACTATTCCTCAACCGTTTAAAGAAATTACAAAATCAGCTTGACCGAAAGGGATAGGCAGTTTATTTTATTATTTGCGGATAAGCTTTGATAGTAGCCGCTAAAAAACTGATATTCGAAAGAAAAATGAGCTTGTGTAATCCACTTTCCATCAACAAACTTGATTAAACGACCGCCATTCATTATAAAATACAGAATATTATTGG
>JAUYTA010000111.1 GCA_030695265.1 Bacteroidota bacterium | reverse complement strand
ATTAAAGAAGAACGCGACGGTGGCAATAAACACGATTATCCGCTCCACGAACGCGATGTGGCCGAAGCTGTTGAGCATGACATTAAAACTTTAGCCTTTACATACGACCAGTTTTTCCGCGAATACGATATGCTTTCTGCTTATGCTTCAGGCCAATTTTTGAACCGCGATTCGTACTACGGCGCCAACTACTCGCTGAGCGATTACGGAAATTCAAAAGACAAAACCTACAATATGGGAGTGCAGTACAAGGCTATGTTCGGAAACTCAAGCCTGATAGCCGGAATTGAAAATACAGGTGGCTTTCTAACCGACAAAAAAATGGGTTATCCGGATTATGAAAATGCTGAAATCATTGATGGCAAAATCGTTTCTATTCCGCATACAGAAAACACGATTGTTGCTGATCAGTCAACAGTTACAACCGGAATGTTCGCGCAGTACGAACTTAAATTCAACAAAACAAAACTGACTGCCGGAGGGCGGTTTGATGTGTATAAGATTGAAGATTTTGCCAAGAGTTCGAATAAAAAAACAGGCAATGTGTTTAGCCCACGTATTAGTTTGATGCAGGAACTGAGCAGGTCACTTCAGGCAAGGGCAAGTTATTCGCAGGGATACCGGGCGCCGCAGATTTTTGATGAAGATTTGCACATCGAAACATCCGGTTCGCGACAGGTAATTAATGTAAACGATCCGAATCTGAAACAGGAAACAAGTCACAGCGTGATGGGTTCGCTCGATTTTAACCAACTGATTGGCAATGTTTATACTTCTTTTTTGCTTGAAGGTTTTTATACCCGCCTCGACCATCCGTTTGTGAACGAAATTGGCACTCCCGATGAAAACGGAACCGTGCTTTATACCCGTAAAAATGCTGAAGACGGAGCAGCTGTTCAGGGTGTCAACATTGAACTGAAGTTAAACCCTTTCGCAGATTTTTCGTTAACCTCCGGATTCACCATCCAAACTTCGAAATACGACAATCCTCAGGAATTTCACGAACGCCGCTTTTTCAGAACTCCTGATAATTATGGATTTTTTGCCTTGGACTGGGACTTCCTGAAGGAATTCTGCTTGTCGGCAACCGGAAATTATACAGGAAAAATGCTGGTTCCGTATTTCGGACCTTTGGCTGATCCGGAATTAGGCGAACTGCACCGAACCAATTCGTTTTTCGACTGGGGAACAAAGCTTAGTTATACAGTGAAATTAAACGGAGCCAAACTTCAATTCCTTGGTGGTATTAAGAACGTTTTCAATGCGTATCAGAGCGATTTTGATAGCGGAATCGACCGCGACCCGGCATACATGTATGGTCCGACACAGCCCAGAACCATTTACTTTGGGATAAAAATTGGGAATATGTTATAGTGAAATAATTTAACAAAAACTATCTTCATTTTGTAGTTATAGTGCTATATATGTTGTAGCCAATTTCAGTCGCTGCTCGTATTCAACATCTATGATAATAGAAACTGACAACAATTTTTCGTAAATTAGCTGTATGGAAAAAGACATAGAAATAGGACTTGATTTCATAATTGATAAGTTGACGAAAAGCATTGAAAACGTGGTTACAGGAGATAGTTTTGTAACCGAAATTTCTATATTGACAGCTAATGACCTCAAAACAGCAACGACAAAAAACGGTTGGCTTTTTAACTGGAAAGACGAGTTTAAAGAACCTGCAAGAGACGTTTACAAACTTACTATTGTAAACAACCCGAAAATTATTCAAGGTTTGATAAGTTTAGAAGTGAAATCAGACCATGTTTATATGCATTTGGTTGAGAGTGCTCCTTTCAACAAAGGCAAAACAAAAATGTATTCAGGTGTTCCTGGAAACTTGGTAGCTTTTGCATGCAAACTATCATTTCAACGTGGACACGAAGGTAATATTTCATTTCTTTCTAAAACACAGCTTGTTGACCACTACATAAAAACGCTTGGAGCATTTCATTTTGGAGGGCGAGTTATGATTATTGA
>JAUYTA010000090.1 GCA_030695265.1 Bacteroidota bacterium | reverse complement strand
TCCGGTTTCAAGGCGGCATTCCACCAGATTTACGTAACCCAAACGCTCGATTACTTTATAATGGGTTACTGCGGGTTTTCCATGTTCGCCTTCAGGATAAACGGTGAAAACCTGCCTGTTTTTTAGGCTTCGGCCAATATTTCCTGTAATAGTTCCTTCATTTTCAGCAAGATCGCCCCAAACAAGCGCAACGTATCTGCGTTTGGTAGTTTTTTCGAAAAATTGCAGCGAAAGCTTCACTTTGGCTTCCACAGTTTTTGCAATCACCAGTAACCCAGATGTGTTTTTGTCAATCCGGTGAATAAGTCCCGGACGAGGATCGTCTGAGTGGAAAAGTGGCAATTCCTGAAAATGGTAGGCCAGCGCATTAACCAGTGTTCCTGAATAATTTCCATGTCCGGGATGAACTACCAGTCCTGCCGGTTTATTGACAACCAGCAGATGGTCGTCTTCATAAACAATGTTCAACGGCATGTCCTCAGGAATAATCTTGAGTTCGCGCCGCGGATAGTCCATTACGATGGAAATTTCGTCGCCGGGTTTTACTTTGTAACTCGATTTGACCGGCACCGTATTGACCAGAATTTTCCCCTCATCGGCAGCGGCCTGCAACCGGCTTCGGGTGGCATTCTGCAATCGGTTCGACAAAAACCGGTCGATGCGCAGTAATGTCTGGCCGGGATCTACAATTATGTTATAATGCTCGAACAAAGCGCCATCATCGGTCTCTTCAATGTCCTCAATTTCTTCAAAATCGTCAATAAAATCTGTTTCTTCAATCATCTAAAAAAATGAATTATCGTGTTCTTCCGCTTCGGGTTTTGCCACGAGTTTTGTGGGATCAATGGTGAGCCAAATATCAATGGAGGTTCCTCTGGCTACTTCAAATATTTCAGCAGGATCGGGACTTTGTTTCCAAATCTGGCCTTTGATTTTCTCTTCTTCCGAAGAAAAAGATTCATCGTAATTAACGGTTCCTAAATTCAGGTATGCTTCCTGAATTTTCAGCCGGGCTTCTTCCAGGTTATTTCCAAACAGTATCGGAACTTTGCCGCTTGTAATGTCACCCTCAGTTCCCAAAACCAAATCGACGGTTGATCCTTTGGGAACCATTGCACCTTCCCTGACAATTCTTCCGTTCACTTTTTGCTCCAGAACGAGATCAGGAAATTCGGAAGGTTCGTACTCAATTTTTCCGGCAACCAGGCCAGCGCTTTCAATCAGGTTGGTAGCTTGCCGGTATGAAATGTCAGTCAATTGCGGCATCGAAATCATTTCCTGACTGACAGCACAAAGGGTAATAAAAACAGTACGGTTTTGCTTTACTTTTTGTCCCGGTTTCGGAAATTGGTCCAGAACAGTTCCAGGAGCAGTTTCAAGGGAATACACAGAGTCCTGAATTTCAAAACGGAGGTCAATCCTATCCAAAATAGCTGCAGCCTCGGTGCTGTTCCTTCCTTTTAAATCGGGTATCACAACCGATTCGCCATGATCGGTATAAATTTTCAGGAACAACATGCCGAATAAAGCCAGCAAAATGGTAATTCCAAAAACTGCAATTGCATTTACTATAAAGATCTTGCTTTTAAAAAATTCTTTCAAAGTCATTGTTTTGCCGATATCTGTATTGTATTCAAATCATAACTACTCATCGATTAATCAAATTCTATATATTCATCCAATTCAATTCGTGAAAGTCCAAATTTTTCAGCAAGTATCGAACTTTCTTTCATCCTTTGTTTTAACAATTCAGCGCTTATAATTTCCAGCAACTCGGGAAAAGTGAGATTCTCTGATTCAAGCCCAAATTGTTCGAATTCAGTGTCGGAAATGGAAACAAGGATAGTTCTCATAGAAAGGTCGTTGAATGAAAATGTTTTCCAAAATTAAATATTTTTCTGACTTTACGATTGGTTTCATTTGCGATGACACCTGTTAATTCTGGTATAAACACAAAAAGGTAAAGAAAATTCATTCTTTACCTTCTGCATATTTGTTAGAGACCTGAAAGCTTTCGGCTATCTTTTGTGCTGAGGTTCGTCAGAAACTGTCAGTTTTTTTCTTCCTTTTGCACGACGGGCTTTTAATATCTTACGGCCATTGGCTGTTGACATTCTTTCTCTGAACCCGTGTTTGTTTTTTCTTTTTCTGTTTGATGGCTGAAATGTCCTTTTCATCGGTCAATATTTTTAGTGATAATGTTCGTTTTTATTTCGGACTGCAAAAATAGTTCTTTTTTAATATCCTGCAAATATACCTGCCGCTTAATTCATTTATTTTTTAAAGTCAAATGAATCAGCCGCTTTGTTTCAAAAAATTCTTCCTGAAAATAGTTTTGAAGGTCGTAAACCTTAACCTGTTTGCCGAATGGGCTGATTTCATCTTCAAAATCGCCGCCTTTGAGGTAAAGAATTCCATTTGGCAAGGTGTTTTTACTCTTACTTGAAACTTTTGTACGCACCATTTCAACAAATCGTGGAAAAGCTGTAACAGCCCGGCTTACTACAAAGTCGAATTTTTGATTAACGTCTTCAACACGCTGATGCTCCGCTTTCACATTTGGAAGATTCAGTGCGGAGGAAACTTCGGTTACTACTTTTATTTTTTTTGCTATTGAATCGATTAGCAGGAATGAAACTTCAGGAAATAAGATTGCAAGCGGGATGCCCGGAAATCCGCCACCTGTGCCAACATCTAAAACAGTGGTGCCGGGTTTGAATTGTATAACTTTGG
>JAUYTA010000079.1 GCA_030695265.1 Bacteroidota bacterium | reverse complement strand
TCGCCGGGAAATATCAGGTTGAAAACGGGATCCTTGTTTTCTGATGGTTCGTTGCTGGTTTCCGATTCTGTTTCAGGTTCCGTTTTATTCAGGAAAAGATATAATTTCCGGCGATCCTGAATGCGAATGGCTCCGCTGATCAATTCCTGTTCAAATGAAGGTTCGTTCAGATTTTTCAGGTTTTTCAGATAGAGCATCCAGCCGGCTTCAAATGCAGGGTACCGTTCCGTGAGTTCTTTCAGGAGCGGAAGTGATTCCCGATTCAGCAGCCCGGGAGCCTCCATGAATTTGTATAATTGGTCGGCTGTCATTTGTTTACCAGTTGGCTATCGAAGCATTGAAAATATCGTCGGTCAGTTTTTTGATGATTTCAGGAACAAGGCCGTCTTCTATTGCACTGAGTGATTGGTTACTGTCGAAATCTTCGTAAGCAGTAAACGATTTGTCCCAATCCTGTTCGTGGTCCTTGTTATTTACAAATTTAACCTTGATGGTAATGGTCAGGCGGTTTTGTGCTGCAAGGTCACCTTCACCAATATTCATCGGCTTCACATCGTAATCAGTTATTTGTCCTGAAAACTCAAGATCGCCGCTCTCCGAAATCTGGTTGAGCGATGTTTGTTTGACCATTTTTTCCTGCAAGCCATCGGTAAACAGTTGGCTAAGGTTAGGGTTTACAAGTCGTGCCCGGTTGGGAAAATAGTAAACCGAAAATGTTTTCACATTTGGGGCAATGGACGCACCGGTAAACGAGTAGCTAACTTTACAGGCTGTAAATATAGCTGTTGCGAAAACCGCTGTAAGCAGTATGAGTGTGTAAATTCGTATTTTCATAATTATTGAATGTCGTATTCTTTTATTTTCCGGTAAAGTGTCCGCTCCGAAATGCCAAGTTCGCTGGCAGCATGTTTCCGCTTCCCTTTGTGCTTTTCAAGCGCTTTTCGAATCATTTCAACCTCTTTGTCTTCGAGCGACAACGATTCTTCAACGAATTCTTCGGTATCAAAGATATTATTGTTTTCCACCGGTTTACTGTTAGCCCTGGCGGGAGCTTGCTGATCGGGCACGTAATTTCCGTTTTCAGTTTGATATAGCTTGCGGATAAGCTGGGCATTGTCGTCGCGGATGTCGGCAACAGTAGCTTCATTCTCCAAAATATCATGAACAAGCTTCTTCAGGTCGTTCATGTCTTTCTTCATATCGAAAAGTATTTGATACAAAATTTCGCGCTCCGAGGTGAAGGTTTTCTCATCCAGTCCTCGGTACAGTGCAGGAAGTTTGCTCCCGGTCTGAAGCGGAATGTAATGTTGAAGCGTTTTTGCATCAATGATTCGTTCCTTTTCAATGATCGAAATCTGTTCAGTAATGTTTTTTAACTGACGTACATTTCCGGGCCAGTCGTAACTGATCAAAGTCCCGACTGCTTCATTGTCGAGCCTGATGGTTGGCATCCGGTATTTTTCGGCAAAATCGGAGGCAAATTTCCTGAACAACAAATGGATATCTTCCTTGCGGTCGCGCA
>JAUYTA010000078.1 GCA_030695265.1 Bacteroidota bacterium | reverse complement strand
AGAAATTCTTAATCCGAATCGTTGGCCTGGAGGGTAAGGTAACGTCAAAAATGCAGGAATTGAAGAATGTACAACCTGAAAAATCACAGGGCAACATCCTTAACAATGCCACGATTATCGATCTGGTAAAATCAAAGCTTTCCGATGGCTTAATCATTAACCTGATCAACAGGTCGGTGGTCGATTTTAACCTGAGTATCGACGCCATGATCTATTTGTCGAGCCAGAATGTGTCGTCAGCAGTTATTTTGGCCATGAAAAATGCCATGAAACGAAAAGCCGGTAACGATACGAATCAGTAATAAGTAACAGGATAAGAATCAGATACAGGTCATCCGGAGTTGAATGAAAATAAAATTAAATGGATAGCGTATGAAAAAATCGGTCTCATTTCTATTGATGTTCATGTTTTTTGTAAGCTGTTTACAAGCCCAACCTGCCGAAAAACTAACGAATTCGATCGTTGTCAAGATGGTTAAAGCCAAACTTTCTGATGATCTGATCATTGGTGAAATTAATAGTTCAGAAGTGAATTTTGATCTGAGTATGGATTCACTCAATTACCTGTCAAGCCAAAATGTTTCATTGCGGATTTTGCAGGCTATGAAAATTGCTTATGCCAGTCAAATTTCAACTGCTCCCCCGGAAAGTATACCTCAGACAAATCCGGAAGAGCCGGAAGAACCTGCAGTTATTGTTCCGGAAACCTCCGTACAGCCTGTATCCATTCCGGTAAACGAAGCAATCAGCAAGCCTGTAGTGGAACAAATTCCACCACCAAAAGAAGAGGTTGTGGTGCCGCCTGTAGTTATGCCGTTAAATGAAAATGAAATAACGGTCAATGCGATGAGCTTCATCATCCCGATGACTGACCTGTTGTTGTTTTTCGACAGTGAAACGACTTCTCTTTCGGGTGTCATTCAGAAATGGGATCAGCAGATCCGGAATTCCATCGAAAGCGGGAGGCAGATTCAGAAAAATATCAGGGAGGTTGAATTGAAGCTTACAGATAAAAAAAATGCCAATTCAAAAGGATTCACCAATGAGATTTTCGTACTGAAAAAACAATTGTCGGATTACCGCGAGAGTTATAAGCAATTCAAGAGCAAGTTCCTGGCCGATGGAATGAACATAACAAAAGAGCTGAAGGATATCGGCAGTGAAACCGATCGCGCAATAAGTTCAAAATTCAATGCGGTTGGCAACAGTGTCCGGTCAGCAAATTCCGATCCTTCGGCTGAACTCGCAAAACCGCTGACAATTACAAAGCAAAAAATTGATGCTGATGTAATAAATTATGTTTCTCCGGTTACTGAAATGATCATGTTCTATCAGAATGAAATCATTGCACTAAAGGAAATCATTCAGCATTGGAACCAGGATGTGCTGGCAATCCGAAAAAAGGATTCAGAATTAAGCAAGCAATTGGAACCAAAGAAGCAGGAGTTAATAAATTATCAATCAGACCCGAAAAAAAACAAGAAAGAGATTACTGCATTGAAAAAGCAATGTTCTGATCTGGAAAAAGAAAGAAAGCTTTTGACCCAGCAGATGGGAAAGAACAGTAAAGAACTCTCAAAATATCTGGATGTTATTTGCAAAGAAGCACAAGGCGCTGCAAAAGAGCGATATGCTGATATAATCGATAACATCAACTATGTTTTTCAGGATAGTATAACCGGATTGTAATTTTCCAAAGTATAAAAATAATGTTCGGGCTAAGAAAATCAGAAGAAATGGATTAATACGCATCAGACAATGGTGAATCAATTGACATTCATGGCGGATTTTTTATTCAGATTAAACAAAAGCATCATCAGTGGCATGTTGTTTATTTTAATCAATATAAGTTGTTTCGGGCAATTTACGAAAAATATGCTCCCTGAGAAAGCAAGAGATTATGTGCTTTCAGGAAAAATAAATGAAGCAATTGTCACTTATGCTTCACCCGCAAAAAATTCAAACGATCCTGTTTGGATCGCCGAATACGCTTATGCGCTGGCATTGGGTGGAATTTATGATGCAGCACTGATCCAATTGGATCGTCTTTGGTTAATCGAACAGGTGCCGGCCGATGTACATTACTTTTCCGCTCAGATCTTTGCCTTAATGGGATATGATAACCTTGCCGGTGAATTTTGGAAGGAATCGGCTCAAAACAGAACACCCTTCTGGATAACTTCCAAATCCCAGGTGTTGTTGCAGCAATACCGACGGAAATCTCCGGCTATCGTGAAAATGAATCATGAAGAGCTGAAGGCTAAATTCAAACGTGCAAATGAACTGGCATCGCAAAATTCATTCTTCCAGTCAATCGTTCTGTTTCAGGAAATCATTGATCAATATCCCGATGAGTACCTTCCGTATATCGGTTTCAGTATTACTCTTGAAAAAATTGGAGCTCTTCAGGCTTCAGTCCAGGCATTGGAAAAGGGAATTTCACTGGTTGGTACTGATGCAGAACAGCAGGAAATCAGACAGTTTTTGGTCAAGCGCTTGGTCTCCATTAATCAGAAGTTAAAAGCAGCTCCAGGAAATACAACACTAAAAATGCAACCGGTGACTGTTGCTGAAGATAAGGGGCCGCAAATGATGGCCTATGCCGGAGGGATGGTAACATCTTCCTATACAAATGTTAACTGCCGGTTCGGTTATTTTATTACCGGTAAAAGCAATACTGCCATTGATATCGGGATGACAAAAACTTCAACCGGATCTTCTTCGAATTTCGGATTGTCGATGTATAGTCGTGAAAAGATTTTTGTAGTGGGTTACGGAATTCAGGCGACTATCCGGGACGGTACTTCAGCTTTCTATGCAAAATTATCAGTTGGATTGAGCCTGATGAACAAAAAACGTACAGCCAGTTATGATATCTTTCTGGATGGCAACATGGGATTGGCCAAAGGAGCCATCAAGACATTCAATATGTCAGTCGGACGAAGTATGTATTTTGGAAAAAGAAAATAAATTAAATGAAACAGTTTTATATACTATTATTTGCTTTGCTGCTGGGAAATCCGGTTACTCAGGCTCAGAACACAAAAAAGCTGGAATCATTCAGGGAAGGAGCTTTGAAGGAATATCGTATGTTTTTTAGCCAGGCTGAGTTGACAGAAACCGGACAATTAAGCCTGTCAGCCAACGAAAATTATTTTCTGCTGGCAACTGCTGAAAAAACGAAAATTATGGAGAACCTTACGTCTTCGTGGCCGGAGTCTCTGGTATTGGTACATTATGGATCCAAAAATGAATTGTGGGTAAGGACTTTAGATACAGGAAAAACGAATCTGGTCGATAGCTGGGATTTGAACGGTTCAACGCCTATGCTAACTCAACCTTTAACACAAACAGCTGAACCGCAGAAGTTTGTTAAACATCCCTGGTTTTTTTATATAGGTGAACAGATGATGTATGACTCAGATCACAACATAAACTTTTCGCTGAATACACGGGTTGGTTTCTTCCTGCTTTTAAATAAATGGGATCTGGCAGCCACTTACTCAGCTAATTTCTCTGGTAATGAAGCCTCTGATGATATTACCGGCCGGTCTGCTGTTGGTTTGATGAGCAAGGTCTATTTCCCCATAAAGAAATATAACATCAGTCCCAACGTTGGAGGAGAACTTTCCATGGTTTCAACCAGTGATTCCCAAAATGCTACGACTCAGTCTATCAACAAATCAATCCTGTTTGGAATAAGTTGGTTTATTGGTTTTGGAAGTGTTGACATCGGGATTCGTACCGGTGATGAAGTTGCAACCATGGTAGGTTTTACTTTCTTTCCAAACTTTCCAAAACTAAAAAGCAAAAAATAGACTGCCAGCCTAAGCTTTATAAATCCCAAAATATGACCTTACCGGCCGGAAGCTTGCAACTTTAGCAGAAAGCCATGAATCCCTAGGACGTCATCAAATTCAATGGAACCCGAAGCAAAATGGGCTTTCTGAAACAACAAAAGGAGTTTTTATTTGCAAAATAACCGCTTCAGGAAAAACCACAATGCTGAAAATTGATTTTGAAAAACTGATATTATAGTTACTTTTGAAAAAAAAACTAAAAATGTAGTTTTACACCTTCAAGCTGAAGATCTAATCATATATAATGAATAAAATACTTTCGATTGTCATTCCTGCATACAACGAAGAAAATACCATTTTCTCTATTCTCTGCAAAGTATCTGAAGTCGAATTGGTCGGTCAGATTAAAAAAGAAATAATTGTTGTAAACGATTGTTCAAAAGATCAGACAGTTGCGGCAGTAGAGCAATTCCAAACCGCTTTTCCTGAAGCCAATGTCCGCCTTTATCACCAGCCGGTAAATATGGGGAAAGGCGCTGCACTCCACCGCGGAATTGCTGAAGCAACCGGTGATTACCTGATCGTTCAGGATGCCGACATGGAATATGACCCACGCGAATACAACGATTTGCTGAAACCAATCCTCGAAGGATTCGCCGATGTTGTTTTCGGTTCCAGGTTTTCGGGCGGTAACCCTCACCGGATACTGTTTTTCTGGCATTCAATAGGTAATAAATTGCTCACTTTCGTGTCGAACATGTTTTGCAATCTGAACCTGACCGACATGGAAACCTGCTATAAATTATTTAAAACCGATATCATTAAATCGATAAAGCTCAAGGAAAACCGGTTTGGTTTTGAACCCGAAGTAACCGCTAGAGTTGCCAGAATACCAGATATCAGGATTTATGAAGTTGGTATTTCGTACTACGGACGTACTTATGCCGAAGGTAAAAAGATCAACTGGAAAGACGGACTTCGGGCTTTTTATGTCATTTTCAAATACAATTTATGGGCGAAATAGCAAAAGCCAATCCTGAAGTGAGCGATGTTTACGGCTACTCGACACTCGAAAGCATTTCGGGAGCCGATAAATTTAACCGATGGATGTACGAAACCATCAAACCATTTTGTAAAGGTCGTGTTCTCGAAATCGGCGGTGGCATCGGTAACATTTCGCAATGTTTCCTGAACGATGAAGAAGAACTGGTGGTGACCGAATTGCAAACCGAATATTGTGATATCATCAGGAAACGTCTTGGAAATCGTCAGAACCTGAGAGGGGTATTGGAGATGGACATTGTTGATCCGGAATTTGATTTGAAATATCGCGAATGGTTCGGAACTTTTGATGCTGTATTTGCCTTAAACGTGGTCGAACATATCGAATATCAGCACAAAGCCATTGCAAACTGCAAAAAACTGCTTAAAAAAGGTGGCAATCTGGTTATTTTGGTTCCTGCATTTCAAGCTCTGTTTAATCATTTTGATACTGCACTGGGACATTACCGCCGATATACGGGCAAAACCCTTCAGGCTGTTTTCGATGCGAACGATTTGGCAATAGTTCACCGTCAGTATTTTAACCTGATAGGCATTGCCGGATGGTGGGTAAGCGGATCGCTTCTTCGCAAAAAGATCATTCCTGAAGGCCAGATGAAATTGTATAATTTCTTTGTTCCGGTTTTTCGGATCATTGATAAGATTAGCAATAAATCGCTGGGATTGAGTGTAATAATGGTGGGGAGGGTTGAGTAGTATTTAGCTGATAATTATTTTACAAAAACATAAATGATGAGTAAAGAAAATTTTTATAATTCAATAGCTGACGACTTTGATTCAATCATGAATATGTATGATACAAACAGGCGTATCGAGGTAATTTTTGATGATTTTTTGGGTCGGGAAAATCTGAAGGATAAAACCTTACTCGACGCAGGTTGCGGTACCGGTTTGTTTACAAAAAGGGCAATAGAAAGAAATGCCAAAGTGACTTCAATAGATATTGCCCCGAAATTGGTTGAACTTACAAAGAAAAAAAACCCGGATACAAATGCCATCGAAGCATCACTGTTGAATCTTCCGTTTGAAAACGACACTTTTGACTATGTTATTTCATCAGATGTGATTGAGCATACCACAAATCCATATCATGCAACAACAGAATTAATCAGAGTATTAAAGCCAGATGGTAAAATATGTATTACCGTTCCAAATCGTACTTTTTGGTTTTTTTCTGTAAAAATTGCCAATCTGTTAAAAATAAGAGATTATCAGGGATATGAAAATTGGGTTCATTACAAAGAATTCAGGAAATTTTTAACCCAAAATAATATTGAAATCACCAACTATAAAGGTGTTCATCTTTTCCCATTTGTTTTTCCGTTTTTAAATCCATTATTGTATAGAATTGATAAAATGACGGATAAGAAGCTTGGAATATTTATGGTTAATATTGCGGCCTTTGGAATAAAGAAATAAATTTCGCAAATCTGTATTATAAAAATGAATGAAATGAATCGGTCAAAAATTAGTAAATTGGTTAAATATGGTTGGCTTTTCCTGATTGCAAGTTTGGTCATCAATTACATCTATCGTATGGTTTTTCATACCACACCGATCGAAAAAATCATTATCGGGTCCGATATGGAAGGTTATTTTCAGTATTTGGTTCATTTCTTTACCCGCGACTGGTCCACTTTCGACCAAATGCGCTGGACAATTGGCTATGGTGAAGGAAAATCCCTAAGTGTTTTCACTTGCGGGGTAGCAATTCTGTGGTCGCCATTTTTTCTGATGGCTCATATAATCAGTATTTTCTTTGGCCTCGATACAGGCGGATATGCCAATATGTACTATGGTTTCATGTTGGTTGCCGGCATTGTTTATACCTATATCGGACTGGTTTTTATGTACAAATTCCTTCGGGAATTTTTCGACCATAAAGTGAGTTTGCTTACAACTTCGCTTTTTTTTCTGGCTACCAACGTATTCTTTTATTCCGTTTTGCTTGGCGCCGGAATGGCGCACGTTTATTCTTTTTCAATGATTGCCATTTACCTTTATTACTGCAATCAGTATTCGAAAGAAAGTTCACTGAAAAACCTTATTCTATTGGGAGTTCCGTTTGCTTTGGCTGTTCTGATCCGGCCAACCAACATCATTTCAGGTTTATATCTTTTTCTTTATGGCGTAAGCAATTTCGCGACACTAAAAGAGCGCGTTACATTCTGGATCAAAAATTATTGGGCAATTATTGCAATGTTTATAATTGGAGTCATCGTCTTTATTCCACAGATGGCATACTGGCACTATGTTACCGGAAAGTTTCTGGTTTATTCGTATCAGGAATATGGGTTTCCAAACTGGAATTCACCGAAATTCGGAATAGTTCTTTTCGGAAAATACAATGGCTGGCTAACTTATACACCCATCGTTTGCTTTGCATTAGTGGGCTTATTTATTCTGTTGTGGAAGAAACAGATGAATAGTCTGGCTATTTCGTTGGTTTTGCTAATTGGTATTTATGTCAATGCCAGTTGGTGGGTACCCACATTCAGCGCTGCAGTTGGGCAAAGAGCCATGATTGACTTTCTTCCGGTTCTTGCTGTCCCGCTCGGCTTTGTCATCAATCAGATAAACGGAATGTCAAGGCAGATAAAGATTGCATTGGGTTTGGTCATCCTAATATTTATCTTCTACAATATTCAGTTTGGGTTCCGATACGATTCATGGATGTGGTGGGGGTCGCCAATGAGCTGGACTAAATTCTGGACTACTTTGAAATTTTAGTTTGAATAGAACTATCTGGTAACATTTGTCATGTGTATGGCATCGAGCAGGATCATCGAATCGAGCGGAATATTTTTTTCGATTGCCTTCGCTTTTACCTGATCAAGCCATTCTGGCGAATTTTTTATAGTTTCAATAAATTCGTTGATCTTGCTTTGTTGATCCTTTGGCTTCTCATATCCGGGCTTCCATCCGGAACTTGAGTTTGTAGCTTTCACCCTGATAATTTCATGCTTTGTTTCGTTGTCAGAATAAATGGTATCAACCGATAGCTGAATGTTATTGCGGGTAGCGGCATCATTAACCAATTGCAATAATATTGAGGCCTGTCGTCCGGGTGATGAGTAAATGTGAATATTTTTTCCGGTAGCCACCACGCTGTCAAGTTTTACGGGAGCGCCGCGCCACAATTTCACCTCATCGTTGTTGTATTCGTAGGTTACAATGTTCGGATTCACCGCCATCAACTGTGGCATGTATTCGATTCTGTGACCGCAAATTGCTATACTGAAATTCTTTTTGAAAAAATCCATGACTTGACCTTGAGTTTTCTTATTTGAATTTGATTTTTCTGGCAGCAAAAAGGCTCATTTTTATCAGCAGCCAGCCATGACTGAAACGGCTGATCTGTGTCGATCCGTATTCGCGGTCGCGGTAACGCACAATTACTTCGGTGATCTTCAGGTTTAGTTTAGCCGCACCAAAAAGCAGGTCGAAATCTCCAAACGGGTCGAAATCTCCAAAATATTTCCGGTTGGCAATGATCTTTTCATAGTCATTTCTGAAAAGCACTTTTGTTCCGCATAACGTATCTTTCAGTTGCTGACCAAGCACGTAGGAAAAAAACCAGCCAAAGAATTTATTGGCAAGGAAATTAAGAAAACGCATCGCCTCTTTGTCCATGGGATAAACCAGGCGGCACCCGTTTATAAATTCGCCTTTGTTATCGCGCAACGCATCATAGAATTTGGGCATGTCTTCGGGCGGTGTGGTCAGGTCGGCATCGAGGATCATCAGAATGTCGCAGGTTGCCGCGTCGAAGGCTTCGCGCACAGCATTTCCCTTTCCTTTTCCGGTTTGCCTCATTACTTTCATGTCAACTTCAGGATATGCTTCCTGAACCCTTAGCATTTCCTCGTAAGTTCCATCACTTGAGTGCCCTTCAATGAAAATGAACTCCTGATGAGATCCGAATTTTGGAGTTCGTTTTATTGCATTTTCCATGTTCCCCATTTCGTTGCGGGCCGGAACAACAATGGTAACCGAAAATTCTTTGGGTTCGGAATAAACCGGACGAACACTCACAAATTTGATAAGGTTGAGACCGTTTATGACGGGCAGATTTGCAAAGAACGTGTTTCCTATGAGGTTAAAAACCGGAATATACTTGGGGAAAAGAAGTTTCCGTTCCACTTTTATGATCTCGAAATTCTCGAGGTGGAGCACATTTTCAATATCTTTGGTCGAAAGCCAGTTTTGGGGCGGCTGTTTTGCCTTCAGGCCAATGGCTTCACCCAATTTCAAAAACGGTTCCCAAAGATGGTTGTAACTCGAAATGATGATTTTGGTGCGCGGTGTCACATAAGTCCTTAGCCTTCTGAAAAAAGCCTGTACGTCCCACAACGAGGTGATCAAATCGGAAACGATGATGTAGTCGATGGACACATTTGGAGTAAAATCGTGCGCATCGGCCAGATAAAATTCAAGATGCGGGTATTTCTGTTTCGCGATATTTATTGCTGTTGGCGAAAAATCGACTCCAATGCCTTTGCCAGGTTTTACTGAATTCAGCAAATCACCGGTTGAGCAACCAAGTTCCAGTACCGTTGAACCTTCAGGAATGATGAAGGAAAATTGTTTTTCGATTGTTTTTTGGTAGAATCGGTTTCTTTTTTTCCACTTGTCACGTTTGGGGGCTATACTTTCAAAATAATCAAGGAGAATCTGTTGTCCTTTTTCCATTGGGTTGAAGTCAGGTTATATAAAGATTTGAAGTCGCAATGATACTAAAGTTTTGAAAATTTAACATGAACTCTTTTGATGAATGCGTGAATGAGCTTTTCAGTATACTTTTCAGTATACTTTTCATCCTATTACTCTCCAATAGCCGCCTTTGTCTGGGCCGACACGTTCAATTTTATTCTCGGTTTGCAATTTTTTAATCTGCTTTTTTATTGCAATAACAGATTTTCCAATAATTTCAGCAAGTTCAGGAATTGTCACATCACTGTTCAATACAATAAGTTCTAAAATACTTTCTGATGTTTTCTTTTGTATTTTCTTAAATTCTTTTGTTTGCTCCCCAATCAAATGTGCATGATTACCAGCTTTAAAAGTAATCATCATCCCTCCAAATTCATTACTAAATTCAGGAGTTGGCACTTTTGCCAATATACATTCAGTATTAATTTTCTCGATTCCACGACCCCACGCTTCAATATAGCCGGCTCTGAAAAAGGCTGAAGCAATGAGTGGGTTGTGAGGAATGGATGGGTGCTTTTTCTGCAACGCTAAAATTGAGAGTTCATCGGGCAATTTACCTGCATTCCAGAATATTATTTGATTTTCGTACACACTAATTTGTACTGGATTACCACTGCTGTAATCTTTGTGTACAACAGCATTCAATAAAGCTTCACGCAAGGCAGGAGCTGGAAATAAGTACTCTTCAACTCTTTGGATGCCCTCATAACTTATGTATGCTTTCATATATTTCGTTAGCAACAAATCAATGGTTTTATCAATTTGTTGAAATAAGTTTCCATGTATTTCGTCCTGATAAATTAGCTCTGAATTTGTTTCGAAAAACCCAATCTTAATAAATGCTCCTGTCACGAACCGTTCGGGGTCATCATAGAAGAGCAATGCAGCTGCACGTTTAAGATAGGAACCTTGAAAAAGATGTAGTTTCTCCAAAATGGATTCATGGCTTTCTGTGAGTATTTCTTCATCAAGCCTTCTACTTAAAACTGCCTTTTTGGTAAAAAGTGCAAATGCAAGTGGATCAAGAATTTCAGGTACTAAGTTTGGGACAGGAACAGAGTCCCAATGCAAACCATATTTTCTTAGCAGGAATGAGTTTAAAGCAGATCCGGTTAGCTCTTGTTTAGTACTTCCACTGCGGTAATGGTATTGGCCTTTGTAGTTTACCGGGTATGGATAAGCGTCAACACGAATTTCAATATAATACATTTCATTTTCGCTTTTCAAATCAACATCTGCAACCACACCTAAAATATCTTTGATCTTGTTGGGGATTTCTTCCAAAAGCGATTTGGCATTTTTAAGTCCGGAGAGCTGGCCTTTGTCGTTTTTGCCAATTACAAGAATTCCACCTTGTGCATTGGCAAATCCACATACCCATTTTATGTACTCGTCCTTCCATGTCTCTTTCCATTCAATATGCTGATTCTCTTCCATATGAATATAAATTACTTAATCCAAATTGGTTTCCGAAATCAAATAGTTTGGTCTTCGTTTATTTTCGATGAAGAGTTTGCCCAGGTATTCGCCTATGATTCCGAGCATCAGCAGGTTAATTCCTCCAATAAACAGAACACTGAAAATGACAGATGTCCACCCGGTAATGGCCCGATGGGTAAAAAGATGGATATAGGCTGCATACAAGCCATAGAGAAATGACAAAAGTGCTATGGCTGAACCAAGATAAATCGATAGCCGCAGCGGTTTCACGCTAAAGGCAGTCACGCCGGTAGTGGCAAACTTCAGCATCTTTTTGAAAGTATATTTGGTTGTTCCGGCAAAGCGTTCGTTGGCTATAAACGGAACAATAGTCTGCTTAAATCCCATCCACGGAATAATTCCCCGAAAAAAAAGATAATTTTCACTGAAGAGTTTCAGTTGCTTCAGGACTTTCTTGTCAATCAGACGAAAATCAGCCATGCCATTTTCAATGTTAACATCTGATAATTTCCGCATAATCTGGTAGAAAATCCTGGAAGAAGTTTTCTTTGCAAAGGATATACTATGGTGATCGTTCCGAATGGTATTCACGATTTCAAATCCTTCTTCCCATTTTCGGATCAGTTCAGGAATCACATCTGGCGGGTGTTGCAAATCGGCATCGAGGCTAATTGCACAATCGCCCGAGGCAAAATCATACCCGGCCTTCAAGGCATTCTGGTGACCAAAATTCCTGGAAAAGGATATGTATTTGA
>JAUYTA010000076.1 GCA_030695265.1 Bacteroidota bacterium | reverse complement strand
GAAGATATTCTGGAAGAAATTGTCGGTGAAATTACCGATGAATTTGACGAGGAAGAAAAGTTCTATACAAAGATCAGCGAAAGCAAATACCTGTTCGACGGCAAAATTTTGCTCAACGATTTTTACAAGGTAATCGGATCGGAGGAAGCCATTTTCGAAGATGTAAAAGGTGATGCTGATACACTAGCCGGACTAATTCTGGAATTAAAAGGCGAATTTCCGGTGAAGCATGATATCATTAATTGCAAAAATTTCGTTTTCTCTATCGAAGCAGTTGACAACCGCCGCATTAAACAAATTAAAGTTGAAATAAATGCTCCCGGGCAACAATTGAAATGAGAAAAATCCTGTTCCTTTTATCTTCAATATTCCTGCTGACGGCCATTTCGTGCAAAAGAGATTATATTCCAAAACCCAGGGGATATTTCAGGATAAGCTTTCAGGAAAAGGCCTATACAAAAACTGACACTTTAGCGCTTCCCTACCAGTTTGAAATTCCGGTTTACGGAAAAATAGTTGCCGATAACGAACGGTTGGCTGAGCCTTTTTGGGTTAATCTTGAAATTCCGCAACACAAAGCCGAAGTGCACCTGAGTTACAAAAATGTGGAAAATAACTTGTGGAAACTAACCGAAGAATCACGCGAACTGGCTTATAAACACAGTTTTAAAGCCGATGCAATTGATGAACGCATTTTTGTTAATCCTGAAAAAAAAGTTTACGGAACCATTTATCTGATAGACGGAAATACAGCTTCGCCGCTGCAATTTTACCTGACCGACAGCACAACACATTTTTTGCGCGGCGCTCTTTATATCCGCGAAATTCCCAACATCGACTCCCTTCGTCCGGTAATCGATTTTCTGACACCCGACGTTATTCATTTAATTGAAACCACTGAATGGACCCGCTAAATGCCGCTATTTAAAACCATATCAGTTACAAACGGTTTGCTGGCGGTTTGGCAAATTACCGAGTCATCCGGCGAATTACAATCTTTTTTTACTTCGGAAGAAATAGCAGATCCTAACTTTCAGAAATACAGTTTCGAAAAGCGGAAGGTTGAATGGCTGGCAATACGTGTTTTGCTCAAACAAATGATCGGCAGCGGTTTCGAAATTTATTATACTGAAGTTGGGAAACCGATGATCAAACATCCACTTTACAAACATATCAGTATCAGTCATTCACGCGATTTTGCGGCAGTTTATATTCATCAGCAGCATTCAGTTGGAATTGATATTGAAAGTATGAACCGAAACTATGCATCGGTTAAAAAGCGGTATCTATCTGAATCCGAACTGGACCAAGTTAACGAGAATTCTATGCTTCAATGTATCTATTGGTGCGCGAAAGAAGCTGTTTTTAAACTGGTCGATAAAGAAGGGGTTGATTTCAGGAAACAAATTCATGTGCTTCCTTTTCCTCCTGAATCGAATAAATTCATTGTGAATTACATTTCTGATAATATTGAAAAAACTTTGCAGCTTCAGTATGAATCTTTCAATCAGCACTGTTTGGTTTGGGTTTGCGGCGATTCTGCGGTTTAATCAATTCAAAATCCAATTTTTCTAATCATTTTGCTGAATTAAACGTTAAGGTGATTAACTTTTAGAAAATAACCACATAGACACATAGTTCACATAGAAAAATAATAACTATGTTTTCTATGTGCCTATGTGTTTCAAAAATATAAACAGATGAAACAAACAGAACCACATATTCTGGTCATTTTCGGCGCTTCGGGCGATTTGACCAAACGAAAACTCATTCCGGCATTGTACGAATTGCATACGCAGCAGCTACTTCCGGAGAAACTGGCCGTACTGGGCGTTTCGCGCACTGAACTTTCTGATGCTGGTTTTCGTGAAAAGATGTAAGAGTTTTTGTCCATTCAACCACACAACGAAAAAGACATTGAGGCTTTTTTGGAGCATCTTTATTATCAGCCACTTTCAACTGCCGATTCATCGGAATATCCCATCCTGAAATCAAGACTTGAAACCCTTGGAAAAGAATTGTCGATTCCTGAAAATTACATTTATTACTTGTCAACCCCGCCCAACTTGTACCAGATTATCCCGCAAAGTCTGGCTGAAGTGGGGTTGAACGATGCGAAAAATGGGTTTAAACGATTAATCATTGAAAAGCCTTTTGGTATTGATTTGAAGAGCGCTCAGGAACTGAATAAGAATTTGCGCAACTATTTTGATGAAGATCAGTTGTACCGCATCGATCATTACCTCGGTAAAGAAACCGTTCAAAACATGCTGGTGACCCGCTTTTCGAACGGAATTTTTGAGCCCATCTGGAACCATAATTTTATTCATCATATCGAAATTACTTCAGCAGAAACACTCGGGGTGGAAGATCGGGGCGGCTATTACGATCATTCGGGAGCAATGCGCGACATGGTGCAAAACCACCTGATGCAACTGGTCGGAATGATTGCCATGGAACCTCCTGTCGTTATCGAAGCCGATGCGATTAGAAACGAAATACTGAAAGTTTTTCAATCGCTGCGACCAATCAGCGAAGCCGAAGTTGCCTCGCATGTTATTCGCGGGCAATATACACAGTCGCACATTGGCAAAGAACTGGTGAAAGGATACCGAGAGGAATCGGGTGTTGATGCACATTCGCGAACCGAAACATTTGTCGCGATGAAATTTTTCATCGATAATTTCCGGTGGGCGGGAGTTCCATTTTATATCCGGACAGGCAAAAAATTACCAGCCAGAGTTACCGAGGTGGTTATTCATTTCAAAAACACACCCCATCATTTATTCGGAAATCAGGCCGACACCGGACCTGTAAACAATCAGCTCGTCCTACGCATTCAGCCGGATGAAGGCATTCTGCTGAAAATAGGCATGAAAGTTCCGGGAGCCGGATTCCGGGTTCAAACTGTAAACATGGATTTTCATTACGATCAGTTATCGGATGTCTATCTTCCAACTGCATACGGCCGTTTGCTGCTCGATTGTATGCAGGGCGATGCCACATTGTATGCGCGTGGCGATGCTGTCGAAAAGGCTTGGGAATATGTGCAACCCATTCTGGATGCATGGAAAAACAACCATGAAATTCCTATTTATGGTTATCCGGCCGGAACATGGGGACCCGATGTGGTCGACGAATTGGTTGAAAACGGAACATGGCGCTACCCTTGCAAAAATCTGGCGCACGACGGCGAATATTGTGAATTGTGATGGAAGAATAATAAAAACCACATAGGCACATAGAGCACATATAAAAATGTAGTTTACGGTTGTTCAAATTTGAACTTGGCACCTTTCTCTATATGGGTAAATTTAACAAAATAAATTAATCAAATCCACATTACACACTTCTAAAGGGGAAAAAACTATGTGTCCTATGTGTCTATGTGGTTAAAAATGAACAAATGAAAAACAACCTCCATATTTTCAAGACACCGGAAGAATTGGCCGATAAATTTGCCAATCAATTTGTGAATTGGGTTGAAGCCTATTCCGGAAATGAATTTCACTTTGCAATTTCAGGAGGAAAAACCCCGGATTTGCTATTTGATTTTTTAGCTGAAAGGTTTCCCAATTCAGTTTTGTGGCAAAAGATTCATTTTTGGTGGGTTGACGAACGAATGGTTGCACCAACTCATCCGGAAAGTAATTTTGGCGTTGTTCAAAATTTACTCTTCTCAAAAATTGCTTTTCCTGAAGAAAATATTCACCGGATAAAAGGCGAAAATACTCCGGAAGTTGAAGCATTCTCTTATTCAGCGCAGATTCATGAGAAATTACATTCAGAAAATGGCTGGCCGGTTTTTGATCTGATTATTCTGGGAATGGGCGACGACGGTCACACCGCTTCCATATTTCCGAATCAGATGGAATTGCTTGATTCCGAAAAGATTTGCGAAGTAGCGACACATCCTGTTTCAGGACAAAAACGAGTAACCTTGACAGGGAACGTGATTAATAATGCAGATAAAGTATGTTTTCTGGTAACCGGATCAAACAAGGCTGATAGGATGGCAGAAATTTGGGGTATTCCTGAAAAAGCGAATTTGCTGCCAGCTGCTCATATACATCCGGAGAGTGGAGATTTAACATGGTATATTGACGAAGCATCTGCAAATTTACTCAGCAGATGACTTCAAGTCACCTGCTGAGTAAATATTCGACACAGAAAAAAGACATTCAGTTACTTCAGTGTAAAATATTGAAGGACAAAGTTCCAGCCTTCAACCGAGACTTTCCAATTCGAATTCTTAGCCTGTGGACATTCCAGTTCAATTGTTTTTTCAGTTCCCGGAACTATCGAAACATAGTTATCGTTGACAAATACCGGCAATACCCGCTCATTGGTTTTGTCATCAACCACAGCTAAACGATTGAAGAAAGCCACCGGTGCCTCTTTTGGGTTTTTCAGCGTAACCAGCACTTTGTTGTTTCCTGACTTTTTAGCCGACACCTCCAATTTGGACTCAGGCATGGTTTGCAGTCCGCTGTATTGACCTTTCGCATTCGGAAACCAATAAAGGTTTTCTGAAAGCACTTCCTGTTTTTGGTTTTTCAATTGTAGCATCAGGAATGAACCATTTTTGTCACTGTCAACCTGTTTCAGGTTTTGTGCAACCGACATGACCGGCTTGGTGCTTGATGGATTGATATAGACGATTACTTGTGTAATAAACTTTTCATTACCAGCCATATCATAGGCTTTGGCCACCAGCATCAAATCGTTTTGTTCGGTAAAGCGATTGTTTACCACGCTCACCATTTTTGTTAGGGGGTTGCACATTACGTGCAGCGGTTCACTTCCACTGCGCAAACCATACAGGCAGGCATTCGGATCGAGGTAATAATCGTACATCTGACCGCGCAATGCCGTCCAGGGGTTTTGTGTTTTCCAGATGATTGTTCCGGTGTACCAATCCCACATGTGCGAACTAAAACCTTCCATCAACGCCCGGTACTGGTTGTAATTAACCAATTGCGCTTTGCGGGCAAAGTCTTCCATATTGGTTGCAGCGCCATAAGCTTCGATCGATTTTCCGTAGCCAATGTATTTGTGGTAGGTCCATACGTCGTCGGTCACAGCTTCTGAACCTTTCTTTTCAACCGGAACGACTTCATTCTCCTTTGGAAGAAAACGACGTAACGAAACAGCATCGCCAACTCCAACAGAACCTACTTCGGAGTTGAAGGGCCAGGTGCGGTGCTGCCAGAAGATCGAATCGGGCTGAATGCCGTAAGGGCCATCACCATTTCCGCCCAAAAAGTTATACGACATGCTGTCGGAATTGGAGTATTCGATAAACCAGCGTGTGCCATCAAGTTTTTTTAGAATCGAATCGCGGAGTACTTCAAGAATATCCTGTGGCGGAGCAATTTCATTGCCACCGCACCAAATTGCCAGTGACGGGTTGTTACGGATCATTTTCACCATATCGGAAGCTGATTCCAAAAACAGATTGTGATCATCCGGATACTGTCGTCGGATCCATTGATCGTCCTTCTTCATCGGATCGACCCAACGTCCGTTGCAGTCTCCTGACATCCAAAAATCCTGTATTACCAGCATTCCATATTTGTTACATGCATCGTAAAACTCGGGACGCTCGGGCAGCGCTCCACCCCAGATACGAATAAGGTTCAGGTTCATGTCGCGGTGGTAGCGGATTTCAGCATCGTAACGTTCAGGAGTAAAACGTAGCATGGCATCCGAAATAATCCAGTTTCCACCTTTGATAAATATCTTTTGCCCGTTCACTGCAATTTGCATGCTTCGGGTGCGGTCGTTCCATTTTCGCTGTATTTCGCGAATACCAACAGTAATTTGCTCGGTGTCGGAAACTTGCCCGCCGACGACAAACTTCATGTTCGCAGTGTACAGGTTTTGTTCGCCATATCCGGCAGGCCACCACAACTTTGGGTTCTTCAAAACCAGCTCAGGTAAATTTACTTCGGTGGTTGAATTGGCCGATAAGGTGATTTCCTTTTCAGCTTTTTCATCACCAATCTCTACAATCAGTTTCCCAACAACCGTTTCTGAAGTGGCATTTACCAATTCAGCTGAAGTTTCCAGAATTGCAGGTTCCTGTTTTTTCCCCGGCAAGCGAACTCCCGGAACACGTGTCACTACGTGCGGGTTTTGCAGGTTGACGGCCCGGGTTGTTTCGATGGTCACCTTGTCCCAGATACCAGTGTTGCGATCGCGGATGGGTTGAATCCAGTCCCAGCCAGCAACATACTGATGCGATACATTGCGGGCAATTTCTCCATCGCCGCCTTGTCCACCATTGGGGTTGCCCACCGGATCGATCGGATAAACGATCACAGCCAGACGATTTTGGCCATCGGTCGCAAGCAAGTTCGTGATGTTATATATCTGGCGCAGGAACATGCCGAAATGCCGTTTTTCATTTACTTTTTTACCATTCAGGAAAACATCGCAACTGTAATTAACACCTCGAAAATTTAGCCAAACCTGCTCGCCAGCCTGTTTTTTTTGCTGAAAGTCGTTGACAAACCAATAAGTATAATGGTCGCGGCCAGTTTCGTATATATCTTTAATTTTCAGGTTGTTCAATCCGTAAAAAGGATCAGGAACTTCCTTGTTTTCCAGCATAGTCGTCAGCACAGTTCCGGGCACAACAGCCTGTTGCCATTTACTGAGGCTAAACCCATGTTTCGAAATTTGCTCACCACTAGCTTTAACTTGTTTGATGGGCGCACATTTCCAGTTGGCGTTGAGTTCTTTCACCGGCCTTGCCCAAAGTTGAGACACACCTAAAAGACTGAGAAGCAGAATTATTCCGGTTATTTTAAAATTTGAAAGTTTCATTTTTATTTGATTCTGAATAGTTTGCAATATGATAGGTTAGTGAGCGGGTGACTCGGAGTCACCCGCTCACTCCGCAAAAGTCTATATCTTTTTCAGCAATTCGGGCCTGCTATGATACAATTTCAGGATTAACTCGCCAAACAATGTATTGGCCCAGGCAAACCAGGAACGACTGAAGTTTTCAGGGTTGTCTTTATGAAATGTTTCGTGCATAAAACCAGTTCCGGCATGGGTTTTTAGTAAAGTGCGGATGCTGCTGATAATTTCTTCATCATCGGTTGATGTCATCGCCCGCATGGTAATGCTCATTGGCCAGATCATGTCGGCACCTACGTGCGGACCGCCAATTCCTTCGCCAGCTTTGCCTTTAAAAAACCATGGATTGGCCTCGCTTAAAACCAGATTCCGTGTGTTTTGGTATAGCGGATTGGTTAATTCCATCGCGCCCAGATAAGGAAGAGCCAGCAAACTTGGGATATTGGCATCGTCCATGAATAAACGGTTCCCAAATCCATCCACCTCAAAAGCAATTACTTTCCCAAAATCTTCGCGTTCGGCAATCGCATACTTTTCGATGGCTGCAGCTACTTCTCCGGCCAATTGCCGTGCTTCATCTGCAAGCTTTTGATCCTTGTACCGGTCTTCAGCCATCTCGGCGATCTGGTTCAGTGAAGTGACCGCGAAATAATTCGAAGGGATAAGAAATGGATAAATCGTGGCATCATCGGAAGGCCGGAACGCTGAAACGATCAGTCCAACCGGATTCACCGGATTTCCGAAACCACGGCAACAAAGCGTATCTGTAGGTTTATGTGTGACGCGTGTAAAATGATAATCGCCCTTATCCAGTTTGCGTTGTTGTTTCTTAAAGGTGGTGAGTATGGAACGGAAAACGGAATGCCATTCTTCAGTAAAACAGGCGGTATTTCCGGTAGTTTTCCAGTAATTGTACAACAAACGAACCGGGTAACACAACGAATCAATTTCCCACTTGCGCTCATGCAATTCCGGTTTCATATCTGTATCGTCCGATTCCCATTCACTGCCGGTAGCTTCTTTGTTGAATGCGTTGGCATACGGGTCAATCAGGATACATTTGGCCTGACGATGTAAAACGCCCTGGAACAACCGATCAAGCTGTTCATCGTCTTTTACCAAACTCAGGTACGGCCAGACTTGCGCGGTAGAATCCCTTAGCCACATGGCATGAATGTCGCCGGTGATGACAAAAGTATCCGGTTTTCCGCTGGCTGTTGAAAAATCGACTGTTGTATCCAATGTGTTTGGAAAACAGTTTTCGAACATCCAGGCCAATTCAGGATTGGAAATGGCTTTTTTTACCATCAGAATAGTTTCCTCAACCGCTTTACTGGAGAAATTTCGTTTTCCAACTGGTGGCCGTTTGCTCACAAAAGTCGTGGCAGCAAAGGCACCGTTAAATACTGAACTTGAAAGAACACCAGCTACTGCCAATGAATTGTATTTGATAAAATTTCTGCGTTCCATGATTGGATTATTTTATTTTAAATGATGCACTTAGTCTGGAATTTGAGGAATCACCACCAACAAAAACAGTATATTCCCCTTTGTAAAGCTTCCAGTTATTGTTCAACTCGTCCCATTTTAACAAATCGGAAACCGCTATTGAAAAACTGACCACCGTACTTTTTCCGGAAAAAACCCGCACTTTCGAAAATTGCTTTAACTCTTTGATGGGCATTCGCGGGAAACCGGGATATCCAATATAGAGTTGGGCGACTTCATCCGCATCCATTTTACCGGCATTCTCAATCGCAATCTGAATACGAATCGTATCGCCGGAAGTATAATTCATCCCAGGTTTTTGAATCCAGCGGTAATTGAAATCGACGTAGCTCAACCCAAATCCAAATGGGTATTGAACTTCGCCATTAAAATAACGGTAGGTGCGACCCGCCATATTATAACTCTCATAATCAGGAAGCTGATCGAGTGATTTATAAAACGTGACGGGCAATCTTCCGGAGGGTGAATAATTTCCAAATAAAACATCGGCAAGTGCATTTCCGCCTTGTTCGCCCGGATACCAGGCCAGAATTACTGCATCAGAATAAGGTTCAATTTGCGATACATTAATGGCGCTTCCTCCGGTAATCACGGTAATGATTGGTCGTTTGTGCGATTTTCTTAACTTTTTCAGAAAAGCCACGTGCGCTTCCGGAATATTCAAATCCATTTTGTCACCTCCGTTTTTTGCCAGGAAAGCATCGCCTTCTTCGCCTTCCATCACGGGAGTTAAGCCAATTACAACAATGGTCGCGTCGCTCATTCCCGAAGCCCAAACGCCTCCAAAATGAATGGTATCGGTATCATTGCAGCCCAAATCATATTGCACAGCCACCGCCGGACCTGCAGCTTTCGAGATTCCTTCAACAAAAGTTACCAGCTCGGACGAAACTCCATGATAATTTCCCAGCAGCGCATCCAAACTTCCTGAATTTGATCCTGTAACCAGTATACTACTGTATTTATCCTTATTAAGCGGCAGAATATTCTGATCATTTTTAAGTAAAACCATACTTTCGGCAGCAGCTTTACGGGTCAATTCAACATGTTCTTTTGAATGTACGTCGGCAGCGCCCAACTGGCTATATGGAATTTTATCCTGAGGATCGTAAAAACCCAGCTTAAATTGCGTCCTTAAATTGGGACGAATGGCCTGGTCGATATCCTTTTCAGTAATTAGTTTTTGATCCAGCGCTTTCATCAGATCATCTTGCAAAAGATTCGAACAATCCAGATTAATTCCGGCTTTCAAAGCTTCGGCGGCCACCACCACCGAATTGGGCATCACTTTGTGGCGCAGCCAAATATCTTCAAGCGCCCAGCAGTCGGTTACCACATGCCCTTTAAATCCCCATTCGCCTTTTAAAACATCGCCAATCAAATTCTGGCCGGTGCAACAAGGCGCTCCGTTCAAGCGATTATAACCGCACATCACCGATTCCACACCGGCATCGACCATTGATTTAAAAGCTACCAGATAAGTTTCGCGAAGATCCTTTTCATCGGCTACCGCATTGAAAGTATGCCGGTTATATTCGGGGCCGCTGTGAGCTGCAAAATGTTTGGCACAGGCAGAAGCTTTCATGTAATTCGGATCGTTGCCCTGAATTCCGGAGATAAAAGCAACTCCCATTCGCGAAGTCAGGTATGGATCTTCGCCATAAGTTTCCTGCCCTCTTCCCCAACGCGGGTCACGAAAAATATTCACATTGGGAGACCAAAATGTCAATCCCAAATATTGAACCCGGTGATTTTTTGCCACCGCAAGGTTGTATTTTGCCCTGGCTTCCGTCGAAATCGCATCGGCAATTTGATGGATAAGCTGATCGTTGAAAGTTGCCGCCATGGCAATTGCCTGCGGAAACACAGTAGCTTCGCCGGCGCGGGCCACTCCATGTAAGGCTTCGTTCCACCAATTGTAAACCGGAATTCCCAAACGCGAAACCCCCTGATTATTATATCCCAACAAGGAGATTTTCTCCGCGGTGGTTAATTCACCGGCCAATGCATCAACACGCTGATCCAATGTTAATTCCGTATTACGAAAATTGATTGACTGAGCTAACAGAACGTTGAAACAAGCCAAAATTGCGATCAGCGAAAAGATCAATCGTACGACTATTTTTTGAAGCATAAATTAAAGAATTTACTATTAAAGAATTTACTATTTGCGATTTGTAAATCGCAGATGATTAGCATATTGGGTTGCATTTACATGTGAGTTATTTTGAAACGGAATTTGATGCTTTTTGCAATACAGATAAGGTTTTTTCATCCACATTTCCGAAAATTGAAATGCCGGAAGCTCCGTTTTGCAAAGCTGCTTTTATCCCAATTTCCAGTTCATCTTCCGACTTAAAATCAGGAAGATAAATTCCGGCATAGATCGGGAATCTTCCGCACAAAAAGTGAATTCCTTCAGCAACCGCGGTGCCAATCCATTTTGCTTGTTCCCTGTAAAAACCATGATAAATCATTGGACAGATTCCGTCCAGATCCCATTTTGTCCAATCCTGACGAACAATCCGACGGGCAACTTCGGGAGTTGGAAAAACAGCCGCAGTAATAAGTTTACTGTTTTTGCGCGCGACCTTTGCCAACTGATTCACCACCTTTGTAATGCGGTCGTAACGGTATTGCCGCCACGATAAACTCTGATCGGGATACTCAATTTCAAGCGGGTCGACACCATGCATTTCCTTGTAGTTTGAACGACAGGTTTCGCAATAACAAAAGTCATATTCAGGCAATTCTTTCTGCTGCACAATGTTATAGTTCGGCCAAAGGTTTACAGGCAAAATAACATCGCAATAACGGATATAGTCGAGGTGAATACCATCTACATAATTCTTTTCCAGAATTCGCTGAACCTGATTTTCCAGATATGCCAGCACTTCAGGTTTTGAAGGACAAAGCCAGCGATAATAATTCACGTAAGGAGGTTTTGTGGCGCACGAATCACCATTTCGGCTCACGGCATACCATTCCGGATGATTTTCAAGCAATTCCTGCTCACCCCGGTTCATCGTCCACATCCATCGGTGCGCTTCCAACCCGGCCTTTTTGGCAATGCGAAAATGTTTTTCACTATCGTTTTCAAAGAACATTCCACGAATTCCAGCCTGATAGAAGCGTTCGTATTTCTCTTTCAAAGATTTATCATCATCCTCCAAATTTGGATTTTCCCACACCCAATGTTTCAAGTCGGTAGATTTTGGCAGATCATTTTTCTCAGTTCCGAATGAATTCTGAAAACCGGCCATTCCAATCCCCGCCAACAATGATGATTTGATAAAATCTCTTTTCTTCATTTGTTCCTATTTTTGAATTCTACGAAATAATCCTGTTTCATTCAAAGAAAGAACCGCGCCATCTTTTGCCTCAATTTGCACAGTAAACTGAAGTTTTGTGGCAATAAGGTTGATCTTAAGAGCATCTGAAAATTCAGGATTCCGCACTATTTTAAGTTCTTCCAAATTGGTGGCATACCGTTTATTCTTTTCCCTGAAATTCTGCTGTTTGTAATAAACAAGCCACAAATATTTAGCAATCTTCTCATCCGCAGGCATTTCAAAATCAACAAGTTCACTTCCCACTTTCGCTTTCGAAAACTGAATCATTCCCCAGCGTTCAGGATAATGCATATTAATCAGGCCGGTCGGACTCCAAACCCAATTGTATTCAGGCCAGGGTCGTCCGGTGGAGGGGTCTTTCATTTTCTGATATTTCCCGTTGACAACTTCGGTGCGCCATTGAACTCGGGAGAAGTTGATTTTCCAGATTTGACCATCAAACGGAACCTGAACATGTTCACCCGCGCGCAAATCCGCAAAAGGAATTTTCATTTCCACCGACCACTTTTTGTCTTTATCAGTTGGATCATTCAGCGTTCCATCAACCGAAACAGCACACTGAAAACCTTCAGAATTCCAGCTTACAATTGCGATACCGCCATTCCGGTAAGGCAGAGGCATGAACAAATCGAACAAGGTATTCCGGGCATTCACTTCATATTCGTAATAATTATGCGTATCGCCGTCAGGATCGATAAAAACTTCAATATCATTTTCATGATAAACAATCTGATCATGTGTATCGTAGTAGGCCCAAATGTTGGGATCTTCCAATTCGGCAAATAAGTAGAGATTGGATTCGTCCCACAACATTTTCATTCGCGTACGAAACAATGGTTTTGGCTTTTTGTCACCTTCAATATCTGCAAAATCAGCCGTCCATTCAGCTTGTTGCCAATCCGGTTCATCTGCTTTTCCATCGAGCAATACCGGCAACTTTGTTTGATAAACAACGTGAGTTTGGACCGGAGCAAACAGGTGCTCATAGCCTTCCCAATTGGTTTGTGCAAATAGGATTTGCGACAGAAACAGTGTGCTGCAAGTCAAAAAAACCGACATTATCCTCTTCATACCAATCGTTTAGTTTTCAGATGAATTGAGTTGGTTCCAAAATTAATCTTATTTCTCCGGCGTAAATTCGAAACTGATCGCCGGGTATTTTGTATGTTTTGAACGGAATGATTTTGGAATTGAAACGACCACTTCATCGTTTTCAATTTTCCATTTCACTTTCTGATTGGCTGAAAGTAAAATCATATTTGTTCCTTTTTTTGGCAAATTTCCTTTCCATTTTATAATTGATGGAACCGCTGAATTCTCATTGATACGGGAAATTGCATATATATTCCCGTTTTTACCGGCAGTGAAGAATACTTCTCCGTCGTTATAAACAGGTGTGATTCGCGTATTGTAAATTGCTTTGCCATTTTCATCAAGCCATCCGCCAATTTGTTTCATCAGGCTCACAGCTTCCGGATCGAGGGTGCCATCGGGTTTTGGGCCAATGCCCAACAGTAAACTTCCGCCTTTGGCAACAATTTCAACCAAATCGTGAATCACTTTTGTCGAAGTTTTATAGTGTTCATTCGGGACAAATCCCCAGTTATTTCCCAGGGTAATGCAACTTTCCCACGGAAAAGGCAATTGTTCAGCCGGAATACTGCGTTCGGGCGTTTGGTAATTTTCGTACAAACCATGCACAGTGCGGTCAACGATGAGCAATCCCGGTTGTGCTTCTCGCGCCATGGTAGCAATCTTTGGCATGTCAACCTGCTGATCCCAATCAGGAATTGGCGCTCCCCACGACAGGACTTCTTCGTTAACCGTTTCGCGTGGACGAACCCAGCCGCCATCGAGCCACAAGATATCAACCTGCCCATAATCGGGCATCAGCTCGCTGATCTGATTATAAGTG
>JAUYTA010000070.1 GCA_030695265.1 Bacteroidota bacterium | reverse complement strand
CGTTTGTAAGCATCGATTACGGCCAATGGATTGTAACCATCAACACGTTCGGCATGAAGCTGATCTTCATTCAAACCTGCTCCGATACGTGCAGCGATGGTATAACCGGCAGTTTCGCCACAGGTTTGTCCACCCATTCCGTATTGGTTGTTCATGATGTTGATGATCAATGGCAGACCACCTTTCATATCACCTTCCCAAAGTTCATTGAACTGATCCATGGTTGCAAAAGTTAATCCTTCCCAAACAGGTCCGCAAGCCATTGAAGCGTCACCAATGTTGGCCACCACGATACCGTCTTTGCGGTTCACTTTTTTGTACAAAGCGGCGCCAACTGCAATATCGCCCGAACCGCCAACAATGGCGTTGTTTGGATACACTCCGAACGGAGTGAAGAAAGCGTGCATCGAACCGCCCAATCCTTTATTGAAACCGGTTTCGCGTGCAAAAATTTCGGCCAGTGTTCCATAAATCAGGAATTTAATGGCCAGTTCTTTTACTGTTCCTGAATGTCCTTTTTTAACCGGGGCAAAAGTGATTCCGTTGAAATGACTTTCCATCACTTTCATCAGTTGTTCATCGCTTAGTTTCGCAATGGCCGATAAACCTTTGGCCAGAATTTCGCCGTGCGAGCGATGCGATCCGAAGATAAAATCCTCCACTCCCAGCGTGTAAGCCATACCTACCGCGGCAGCTTCCTGTCCGATCGACAAGTGGGCGGGACCGGGATGATCGTAGGGAATACCGTTGTAATCGCCACGGATTTTGATCAGGTTCAGCATGGTTTCAAACTCGCGGATTACCACCATATCGCGGTAAATACGCATAAAATCTTCATTGCTGAAGTTCGCTTTTTCTTCTTCAACAGTTTTATTGTACTGGTTTACAGGAATCGGATTGAATGTAATTTCACCAGCTTTCCTGACTTCTGATGGATCAATAAATTGTGATTTTGGCATCGTTTATAGATTTTAATTTGTTTTTCGTTGTTAATATTATTTGCTCTTTGATGAGCGAGTTTAAAGTTTAAAGTCTAAAGTTTAAAGTTTCGGTGTGCGAACGATATCACTTGAATTTTGATCCTTTGATTTCGGATTGATTCAGATATTCCATAAAACCACTTATAAGTTTACTCGATTCTTCAGCCATTAGGAATGCCTTATCAAATTCTTCCTTTGAAATGTATTCATTATCAAGCGCTCGATATAATTGGGAGCGTGTTTCTCCGGAAGAGCCTTTTGCAATTGATAAAAACTGGATAAATTCACGATTCCCATTGCGTTCAAAGCCTTCAGCGATATTATCCATGATTGAACCGGAAGAGCCTTTTATCTGCCCAACCAAACGAAAATCTTTGGAAAAGGCTGGTTTCAAAGTAAAACTATGAATCAGTTTACAAAGTTCTCTCGCCTGTTGCCAAGCCTTTATGTCCTCAAACCTGCTGATTGTTGCCATAACTTTTGGTTCTTTATTTATTGACTCTAAAATGATGTCTTTATTACTTTTTATAACGGGTTCAAAGTTTAAAGTCTAAGGTTTAAAGTTTTGGTCGCGAAGCCTTAAGTTGAAAGTTAAAGGTCTAAAATTTAAAGTTTTGGTTGCGGAGATTCTCTCTTAATTCTTAAATTCGAGACAAAAAGTCAAGATTGAATAGTATCCGTTTACTAATTGTAAAAATCTCATTTCTTTCATGGGCTTAACTTTAAACATTGAACATCAAACTTTGAACTCCCAAAAACCTTTTACTGACTTCAAAACCCAACAATCTCCTTCCTTGCAGGGGTTCAACTTTAAACTTTGAACCTGAAACTTTGAACTAACTTTCCCTTTAACCCAATAATCACATTCTCTGCATGGGGTTCAACTTTAAACTTTGAACTTTAAACATTAAACATTAAACGCGAAGCAAGTTTCCCTAATAATCTCACTCACAGTCGGGTGCGGAAACACTATTTCTTCCACATCCTGAACGCGCAATTGCGCTTCGATGATGGCACAGGCTCCCCAGATCATTTCGGAACAAGCTCCGCCAACCATGTGAATTCCAAGAATTTCGCGGTATTTTTTGCCGACAATCACTTTGCAGAAGCCGTCTTTGCCTTCGTTTTCGGCTACGAACCGTCCGGCGTAAGCCATTGGCAGTTGTTTTACTTCCACTTCGATGCCTTTTTCTTTGGCCTGAGTTTCGGTTAAACCAACGCCGGCAATCTCCGGATGGGTATAAACCACGCCCGGAATGGCATCATATCGCATCACATCTTTTCTACCGAGCATGTGGTTCACTGCCACTTCACCTTCCCGACTGGCAGTATGGGCCAACAATGAGAAACCAGTGATGTCGCCCGCGGCATAAACATTTGGCACGTTGGTACGGCAGTTCTGGTCAATTTTTACTCCACGAGGCGTAAATTCAACTCCGATATTTTCCAACCCAATTCCGGCCACATTGGCTTTTCGGCCAACAGAAAGCAACACCTGGTCTCCGGTAATCTTCATTTCCTGACCGTCTTTCTCAAACATCACTTCTTTGCCGTTCAATTTGGTTACACGGGCATTCAGATGAAATTCAATGCCTTTTTTGACAAATTCTTTGCGCACAAAAGCAGCAATTTCTTCGTCAACTCCGGTTAAAATCTCCGGAAGCATTTCGATGACGGTAACTTTGGTTCCCATAGCGTTGAAGAAATCGGCAAATTCGGTTCCGATTACTCCCCCACCAATTATGACAAGACTTTCAGGTTTTTCTTTTAGCTGAAGAATTTCGCGGTTGGTCAGAATTTGTGATGCATCCAATCCCGGAATGGGTGGAACGGCAGCTTCCGATCCGGAGCAAACCAGTAAGCGGTTAGCCTGGTATTCCTGACCATCAGCTTCGATGGTAATTACTTCGCCGCGTTTTTCCTTGATGGTTGCCTTGGCCATCACCACATCGGCTTTGGCATGTTTCATTTTGGCGCCGATTCCGGCCACCAGTTTGCGAACTACCTTGTCCTTCCGGAGCATGATCTTTTTGAAATCAACGAAAATGTTTTCCACATTGATTCCGTATTTGCCGGCTTCTTCGGCATATTCAAGCACTTTGGCCGAATTCAGAAGCGTTTTGGTTGGGATGCAACCTTCGTTCAGACAAACACCGCCCAACGAACGCATGTCGAAAATGACCACGCTCAAACCTTTGGCTCCGGCACGTTCGGCGGCTACATATCCCGCAGGACCTCCGCCTATAATTGCTAAATCGTATATTTTCATAATAAGCCTATTAAAAG
>JAUYTA010000059.1 GCA_030695265.1 Bacteroidota bacterium | reverse complement strand
CCATCGTGGCTGGAACTTAATGTGCTAAAAAAAGAGGACAAATTAAAGATTTTGCCTCCTACCAATATAATTCCTGAAGAGCAAATAGATTTTGCTTTTATGGAAATGTTTTCAGCCGTAACTGCAGTTAGCAAAGGTGATTTTAACAACCTATTTGTTCCGTATTTCTGCATTGCTACCGATGTTTACAACAATCGGGAAGTAGTTTTAAGGCAAGGCGATCTGGGCGAAGCCATCCGGGGATCGATGACTTTCCCTCTGTATTTTAAGCCCATTGAAATTGACGGCTCGCTTGTATTCGATGGAGGAATAGTCAATAATTTCCCGGTTCAGAATATGAAGGAACTTTTCAACCCTGACATTATAATCGGGCACAATGTTTCCAACCGGGCAAGAAAACCTGATCAGGATGACGTGATGGCACAAATTGAAAATATGATCCTGCAAAAAACCGATTATATGATTGATCCCGATGACGGTATTTTAATGGAAACAAAATTCAACAACGTCAGCTTGCTCGATTTCAAAAAGATTGACCTGATAACCAAAGCCGGATACGAAACAGCCAACAGAGAAATGGAGGTCATCAAACAGCGCATTTCACGTCGTGTCAGACCCTCCGACATTCAGCAAAAAAGATTTCAGTTTAACATGAGAAAACCTCAACTTATTTTCAGGAATATACAAGTTGAAGGTGTTGAGGAATCGGCACAACGAAAATACATCATTCAGAGCCTGAAACACCAATCGCCGGTTATCAGTCTGGAGGAATTAAAAAAGCAGTATTTCAAGCTTGTGTCCGATCAGCATATCAAATCACTCCGTCCGGTTTCGCATTACAATCCCGAAAGTGGCTATTTCGACCTGCATCTCCTTGTAAAAACGAATAATCCGATGCAGGTAAAATTCGGCGGAAATATATCATCACGGCCGATAAACCAGGGTTTTCTGAGCGGCGATTACCGTTTGTTCAAAGAACGATCATACACGCTCAGTACAAATATGTATTTCGGTCGTTTTTACAGTTCAGTCAAAGCTGGAGCACGTGTCGATTTTCCGACCGAGGTGCCTTTTTACATGGCCAGCTATTTTACCCTGAACCGGTGGGATTATTTTTCATCGACCACCGAGTTTGTTTTCGAAGACGTCCGTCCGCCATATATCACACAGAATGAAACAAACTTTCGGTCGGAAATTGGGATTCCGTTAAAAACCAGGGGAAAACTTACTTTAGGAGGTGCATGGTCAAATTCAAGAGATATGTATTATCTGACTGAATCGATTAAAGCTGCAGATACTCCCGATCGTACGTCTTTTGACGCTTTATCGGGCACAATCAACATCCGGACAAACTCATTTAACGACAAGCAATACCCAACAGAAGGACTCGCATCAAGCCTTTCGCTGAATTATATTTCAGGAAATGAAAGAAATACTCCGGGCACAACCTCTAACAGTCTCTCAAAAAGAAAATTTTCGCACGATTATTTTCTGCTTCAAGGCAATTACGACCGCTATATAAAAATCAACAAATTATTTACACTTGGGTTAATGGCTGAAGGTGTTTACAGCAATAAAAAGCCCTTCAGCAATTATGTTTCAACGGTTTTGGCTGCACCATCGTTCAACCCTATCCCGCATAGTAAAACCATCTACCTGAATAAGTT
>JAUYTA010000054.1 GCA_030695265.1 Bacteroidota bacterium | reverse complement strand
TTTCCGGGTTTTCTCGCAATTTGAAGAAGATGGCATATTGTTGTTCATCTTTTCTGTTATTGGGATGGATAACAAGACGTTTGTTGAAATTGGCTCCGATGATGGGATAAACAGCAATAGTGCAAACCTTGTATTTAATTTTGGCTGGCACGGACTTTTCATTGATGGTAACAAACACAGCATCGAACGCGGCCGGAAATTTTACGGAAAATACCCGCATCCATGGGCTTATTCTCCAAAATTTATATGTGATTTAGTAAAACGTGAAAACATCAACCAAATTATTCAGGAAGCGGGTATTTCAGGAGAAATTGGATTGCTTTCAATTGATATTGATGGGAATGACTATTGGATTTGGGATGCTCTTGAAGTTGTTCAACCACAGGTAGTAATTATTGAAACTCACAATGAATTTGGATTTGAAGATATTGTTGTTCCGTACGACCCCAATTATTTTTATCCGGGGAAGCACCCGGTTTATCATGGTGCTTCTCCAATTGCAATGACCAAACTTGCAAAACAAAAGGGTTACAGGTTGGTAGGAGCAAATGAACTGGGATTCAATTTCATTTTCATTAAAAACGGAATTGCTGAGGAATTTATTCCAGAGGTTAGTGTTGAATCTGTATTGCAACATCGATCCGTTGCTGAAGGAATGACTAAGTTTGAAGAAATAAAAGATTGGGAATACGAACGGAATAGGATTAAATAGGAACGCAATAACTGAGAAAACCCGGGTGGCATTCCCGGGTTTTCTCGTTAAGAGGAGTGAGCAGGTGACTTTGAGGCACCTACTCACTATATAACATGTACCCAATTAATTGTTATTCGTCTTTTTCTTCGGCTGCATAAGCTGCCAATAATTCTTCCTGAACTTCCTGAGGCACTTTTTCATAGGCGGCAAATTTCATGTTGAAAACGCCACGTCCACCAGTCAGCGAACTCAGTGAAGTCGAGTATTTGTTCATCTCTTTCAGCGGAACACGGGCCGAAATTTTTTCATAACCTCTTTCACTGCCCATTCCCATGATCAATGCACGGCGGCCCTGCAGGTCGCTCATTACATCGCCCATTCGTTCGCCTTGCACCCAAACATCCAGTTCGTAGATAGGTTCCAGAATTTTTGGTCCGGCATTTTTAAACGCGGTACTGAATGCATTCCGACCAGCCAAACGGAAGGAGATTTCGTTTGAGTCAACCGGGTGCATTTTTCCGTCGTAAATGTAAACGCGAATGTCGCGGGCATACGAACCGGTAAGCGGTCCTTCTTCCATTTTTTCCATGATGCCTTTCAGGATTGCAGGCAAAAACCGTGTGTCGATAGATCCTCCGACAATACAGTTGTGGAAAACCAGTTTTCCGCCCCACGGAAGTGGAGTTTCCTGCGTATCGCGAACCGAAATTTTCATTTCCTTGCCACCATAAACAAACATGTTTTTTGGTGTGCTTCCTTCTTCAAAAGGTTCAATAATCATGTGAACTTCACCAAACTGTCCGGAGCCTCCCGATTGTTTTTTGTGACGGTAATCGGCCTGGGCGAACTTGGTAATTGTTTCGCGGTATGGAATTTTCGGTGACTTAAATTCGATGTTTATTTTGTGAGTATGGTCGAAGTACCATTTTAAGGTATTCAGGTGGTATTCACCCATTCCTTCAACAATCAGTTGTCTTAATTCTTTTGAATATTTTACAATATACGTGGGATCCTCTTCTTTTACTTTGTGCAGAATTTCACCAACCTTTTCATCATCAGTTTCCGACAAAGCTTTAATTGCTATCCTGTATTTCGGATCAGGAAATACAATCGGTGCAAATTTCAGGTCCATTTCTTTTTCGCAAAGCGTTTGGTTGAATTTGGTGTCTTTCAGTTTCACGGTGCAGCCAATATCGCCGGCTACCAATTCTGTAACACTGGTGCGATTTTTTCCGGCGGTTACAAATAATTGCGAAAGCCTTTCTTTTCCGTTGTTGAATGTGTTGTAAAGATCTTTTCCTTCGGTTACTTTTCCCGACATTACTTTGAAATAGGTCACTTCGCCAACATGTGGTTCGAGTGCAGTTTTAAAAACAAACAGTGAAGTCGGGCTAGTTTCGTTCAATACTGGTGATTTCCCCTGAATGACTTCGCGCATTGGAACCTGACTTGGTGATGGAGCGATGTTGCAAACAAATTCAAGTAAACGGCCAATGCCCATATTACGCTTGGCTGAAACACAAAAAACAGGAAATAAATCGCGTTTGGTCATCCCGATTCTCATTCCCCTGCGCATATCTTCTTCTGATAACGAACCCTGCTCAAAATACAATTCCATCAATGCCTCTTCATTTTCAGCGGCCATTTCAGCCAGGTCGTTGTGCAATTTGTCAGCGCGTTCTTTTTCCGAATCCGGAATTTCAAGTACTTCCGGTTTTCCTCCATCGGGGCCGTATTTGTACAATTTCATTTTTAACACATCGACAATCGAGTCAAACCCAATGCCAGTTTCAACCGGATATTGCACGATGGTTACTTTGTTGCCGAATTTGTTTTTTAGATTGTCAACGTCCTGATCATAATTGGCATTTTCGTTGTCCAGGTGATTCAGAACAAAAACCAGTTTGTTATTGGCTGCTTCTGCATGGCGGAAGGCCGATTCTGTTCCGGCGCCAATTCCGGTTGAAGCATCAATAACCATCAGGGCAAGAGGTGCAACCTGAAGAGAAGAAACTACGCCACCGCAAAAATCATCCATCCCGGGAGTATCGAGGATGTTTATTTTTTTACCATTGACTTCGACGTACATGAGCGATGAAAATACGGAGTTGCCATATTCCTGCTCAATCAGATGGTAGTCGGATACAGTATTTTTACTTCCGACATCCCCTCTGCGGTTGATTACTCCACCCTCGAATAGCATAGCTTCTGCGAGGGTGGTTTTCCCACTGCCAGCATTACCAATCAGTGTAATGTTGCGAACTTCATCTGTTTTATAGACTTTCATATTAAGATAGTTATATTGGTTTTTTATTCTTTCAATATCGACATCAACATACTTTTATCAACAGAGCCGACCAAAATTAGTAATAATTAATTAACAACCAAGATACGGTTGATTAACATGGAAATGCTATTGAATCGGATATTGGAGGCGAATATTAAAGGCTAAGAAAATCAGGGAATTGTAACTTTTAAGAATTTTTAACTTATGACCTTAAATACCTCTTTAATAGGTTTATAGATTAGTTATGTGTTGTTGAATACTTTTTAGGGTTTTTCTTTGTAAAGTGAATTTAAAATTATAAAAGAAACATCAGTAAAGATCCAATCCCCAAGAAACTAGAGTAATATGTCAAAATGTCCTTTGTATAACTCCACCTATTGATTTTCCTGAATAAAGGTGTAGAATGCTAATAAAATTTAGGTTTTTAAATATTTAACGTTCATTAACATATATGTTATGTTTTTTTTTATGATATTCGCATCATATGTTTTGTCTGTGAAATTTAAAATAGGACAAAACTACATCTAAAACATATTATATTTATTAGCTAATTTCAAAGTCAATAATCTTGATTTCATACAAATATCATGTGTGTTCAAATTGAAAAACCGAATTTGCTATTAGAAAACCGGAAGCCGAAAAGGTTAGAGTAGGCAAAATTTAAAAATTAAGTTTATGAAAAAGAAAAAGATTACTCTTTCAGTCAAAGATTTGGACAAAAATCTGAACTCTATCAACGAGTTCCTAACAAAAAAGGGAATGTCACAGATTAGAGGTGGAAATGTTGCTCCAGAATGGGGCAATAGTAATTATGCGGAAAGCACTTATGTTCGTAAGCCGTAACGTATAATTCAAATTACAAAAAAACTATGTTTATCTAATCCAATAAACAGCTGAAATCTTTGGCTGTTTATTGGTGTTGAATCCTTTTATATGAAAATAAGTG
>JAUYTA010000048.1 GCA_030695265.1 Bacteroidota bacterium | reverse complement strand
CGAGTTTGACAAATACGGAACTGCGATTGGCATTCACCCTAAACATTGCTGTTGCTGCAATCAGCAAAAATAACTCCCTCCAGTCCGCTCACTGAGCTGGTTGAAGTGTGCGTCCATTTTAAAAAGTTGCGTCTATCTGATGATAACAAAATTTATTCATCAGAAAAAACTTTTAAAATGGAACAAATCACTTACATCCTCAATTTTATCCTGAAATCATTTCTCGGTGTGTGGCCATACCTGCTTGTGACAATTCCACTGGCTGTTTGGATGAACCTCAGCGATTTCTCTAAACATTTTAAAACCGTAATGACAAAATCTCCGTGGCTGGACATTATACTGGCAACGGCGGTTGGCGCTTTTAGTCCATTTTGTTCTTGTGGCGTGATCCCGGTAATTTTGGCATTATTAATTGGCGGAGTTCCGCTCGCACCTGTTTTTGCATTTTGGGTAGCCTCCCCTTCAATGGATCCTGAAATATTCTTCCTGAGCGTTTCAATACTTGGTTGGAAATTGGCCGTATGGCGTTTGGCAAGTACTTTTTGTTTAAGTCTTCTTGCCGGAATTATCACGCATCTGTTGGTCAAGTCAGGATATTTAACCACGTATCTGCGGATAATTAAAAAATCATGCGAATGCAGTTCAACAGGAACAACGCTGAAGGAATTACCGCTCAGAAAAAAAATAATCAGGGAATCGGTCATATCTGTTTTGATGATCAGTAAATTTTTGGGACTGGCATTTTTCCTGAATGCACTCATCAACCTATATGTTCCGGAAGAATGGATAGGGAATTTGTTGAACCAGCAAGGCTTTATATCCGTAATAATCGCATCAGTACTCGGTGTTCCGATATATACGAGCAACCTCACCGCTTTGCCTCTTGTTGGGGGTTTGCTTCAGCTCGGCCTGAACCCGGAAGCAGCGCTGGCATTTCTGATTTCCGGCCCGCTGACAACCATTCCGGCAATGGTGGCAGTTTACGGAATAACCACCCGAAAGGTATTCGGATTGTATATTTTCATTGCACTGTTCGGTTCGTTATTCTTCGGAATATTGTATTACTTTTTAGGCTAAAAACCACAATTAATCCTGAATACCCGTTGAATACCGGATTAATGACTAAATTTGCAGCCATAACACAAAGGCTACCGAACGATATTTAGAAAACGCGGCCTTTCCAAATAAATAAAATGTCATTTGAAAATTTAGATTTAATTGAGCCCATCCTGAGGGCTTTAAAAACAGAAGGTTACACAAAACCAACCCCAATTCAGGAACAAGCAATACCCATTATACTTCAGCGAAAAGATTTATTAGGTTGTGCACAGACAGGAACCGGAAAAACGGCTGCTTTTGCCATTCCAATCATCCAGATTCTTTACGACACGCACATTCCGGCCAAAGGGAAACGCAAAATTAAGACGCTGATTGTAACCCCTACCCGCGAACTGGCAATACAAATTGGCGAAAGTTTCGCAGCCTACGGGCGATATGCCGGACTGAAACATACTGTGATTTATGGTGGTGTGGGCGAACGTCCTCAAACCGATGCTTTGCGCCAGGGAATCGACATTCTGATCGCCACTCCGGGCCGTTTGCTCGATTTAATGAATCAGGGATACGTTGATTTACGGAGTATTGAATTATTTGTGCTTGATGAAGCTGACCGGATGCTCGACATGGGATTCATACATGATGTAAAACGCATCATTGCTGAATTACCCAGAGAACGTCAGTCGCTCTTTTTCTCGGCTACCATGCCAACCGACATCGTAAAACTTTCGGCTACGATCCTGAAAAATCCGGTAAAAGTTGAAGTT
>JAUYTA010000046.1 GCA_030695265.1 Bacteroidota bacterium | reverse complement strand
GATCAACTTGTTGTGTTAGTTCGCCCAGCGAACCTTTTACTGTAACCAGATTTGAATCGCTTACAGAAAATTTTACTCCAGCCGGTATTTCTATGGGAAGTTTACCTATCCTTGACATTATTATTCCTCCTAGATTAATAAACGTAACATAAAACCTCACCACCAACACCTAATTCCCGAGCTTCTTTGTCGGTAATTACGCCTTTGGAGGTCGAAATTACCGCAATTCCCAAACCGTTAAGCACTCGTGGAATACTGTCGGTATGACAATATTTTCTCAAACCAGGTTTACTGATTCTTCTGATTGCTTTGATTGCAGGAATGTGAGATTCAGGATGATATTTCAAAGCAATTTTAATGTTGCCCTGAAAATTGATTTCATCTTCAAACTTGTAGTTGAGGATATATCCTTTATCTTTCAAAATTTTGGTAATTTCTTTCTTGATATTGGATGCAGGAATATCAACTACACGATGTTTTGCCTTCTGGGCATTTCTGATTCGTGTCAGATAATCTGCTATTGGATCTGTAATTTTGCTCATTACTTCTTAATTATAAATTACCAACTTGCTTTTTTAACACCCGGAATTAAACCAGAAGAAGCCATTTCTCTGAAATTGATCCTACTGATTCCGAATTGACGCATATACCCTTTCGGGCGCCCGGTTAATTTGCACCTGTTGTGCATCCGAACACGGGAAGAGTTTTTAGGCAGCTTTTGAAGACCAGCTGAATCACCTTCAGCCTTAAGAATGGCCCTTTTTGCGGCATATTTTTCAACAAGTTTTGCCCTTTTTACTTCCCGGGCTTTCATTGATTCCTTAGCCATATCTTAATTCTTTTTAGCATTTTTAAAAGGTAAACCTAACTCTTTCAGCAAAGCATAGCCTTCTTCATCTGAATCGGCTGACGTTACGAAAGTAATATTCATACCGTTGATCCGGGTAACTTTGTCCATTACAATTTCAGGAAAAATGATTTGCTCAGGAATTCCAAGGGTGTAATTTCCTTGTCCATCCATTTTGCTTTCGATTCCTTTGAAATCGCGAATACGGGGAAGAGACACACTGATTAGACGATCAAGGAATTCATACATGCGATCTTTGCGAAGTGTAACACGTACGCCGATCGGCATTTTTTTCCTTAGTTTGAAATTAGAGATGTCTCTTTTTGATTTGGTTTGGACTGCCTTCTGACCTGCGATAGTTGTAATCTCGTCTGTTGCGACTTCGATTAACTTTTTATCTGCAATAGCAGCTCCAACTCCCTGATTGATGACAATTTTCTCTAACCTTGGCGCCTGCATTGTATTGGTGTAGGAAAAATCCTTCACCAACGCAGGAATCACTTCGTCCAAGTATTTTTTCTTAAGTGTTGGTACGTAAGCCATTACTTAATCTCCTCTCCTGATTTTTTAGAATAACGAACTAATTTACCTTTATCATTCAGCTTTCTTCCAACACGGGTAGGTTTTCCTGTCTTTGGATCCTTGATCATGAGGTTAGAAATATGAATTGGTGCTTCCTTTTCGATAATACCACCCTGCGGATGTGCTGCGTTGGGTTTGGTATGTTTCTTTACCATGTTAACACCTTCTACAATAGCTTTACCTGTAGCTCTTATTACTTCGAGCACTTTGCCTTCCTTGCCTTTGTAATTGCCGGTAGTTACAAATACGGTATCGCTTTTTTTAATGTGTAATTTTCTCTGCATTGTTCTGATTTTATACATTAAAGTACTTCAGGAGCAAGTGAAATGATCTTCATATTTTTATCACGAAGTTCTCTTGCTACGGGCCCAAATATACGGGTTCCGCGCATTTCAGCATTATTATTCAGTAAAACGACAGCGTTGTCGTCAAAACGGATGTAAGTTCCGTCCTGGCGTCTAACCTCTTTCGTGGTACGAACAATGATGGCTTTTGATACGGCACCTTTTTTCATTTCACTACCTGCTATAGCACTTTTTACTGTAACTACAATGGTATCGCCTAATGAAGCATAGCGCTTTCTTGTTCCGCCTAATACACGAATACATAGCACTTCTTTTGCTCCACTATTATCGGCAACGGTACATCTTGATTCTTGTTGTATCATGATTACTTAGCTCTTTCTATGATTTCCACTAATCTCCAGCATTTTTGTTTACTGATCGGACGTGTTTCCATGATCTTTACAGTATCGCCAATGTTACAGCTGTTCTTTTCATCGTGGGCGTAAAACTTGGAAGTTTTGTTGACGAATTTTCCATAAATGGGATGTTTTTCCTTGCGCTTTTCGGCAACAACGATTGTGCATTCCATTTTGTTACTCACAACAACTCCAACACGCTCCTTCCTTAGATTTCTTGATTCCATTACTAACTCTGTTTTGCGTTAATTTCCCTTTGACGTAGAATGGTTTTTAGTCGTGCAATATTCCTTCTCACACCCACGATTACCTGTGGATTATCGAGTGGAGAAATTGCATGGTTCATTTTCATACGTAATAAGGAATCCTGATCGGTCTGGATTCTTTCCACAACCTCCGCGTTTGATAACTCTTTAATTTCTGATGTTTTCATTATTCTGCGATTTCAGTTTCGACATAATCACGTCTTACAATAAACTTAGTAGTAACCGGTAGTTTTTGTGCAGCTAAACGAAGTGCTTCCTTTGCAACCTCATAAGGAACTCCATCTGCTTCAATCAATATTCTACCTGGTGTGATCGGAGCAACAAATGCTTCCGGGGCACCTTTACCTTTACCCATACGTACCTCAGCGGGTTTTTTAGTAATCGGTTTGTCGGGAAAAACCCGGATCCAAATTTGACCCTGACGTTGCATGTGACGGGTTACCGCAACCCTGGCAGCCTCAATCTGGCGCCCGGTCAACCACGTTTCCTGCAACGATTTTATACCGAAAGATCCAAATGCCAACTGGTTACCCCTTTGGGCCAGTCCTTTCATTTTTCCCTTTTGTACTCTTCTGAATTTTGTCTTTTTCGGTTGTAACATCCTTCTTTAACTTCTGAAAGGTTTACAAATTATTTTTTTCTTTTCTTAAATCCGTTCCCTTTTGGTGCACCAACTGCCGGACGACCAGGTTTCTGGCCAAGGTTTGGTGAAAGGTCACGCTTTCCATAAATCTCGCCTTTACAGATCCAAACTTTCACACCGAGCAAGCCGGTTTTGGTAAGGGCTTCTGCAAGCGCATAATCTATATCAGCTCTCAGAGTATGCAAAGGAGTACGACCATCTTTGTACATTTCTGAACGTGCCATTTCGGCGCCGTTCAAACGGCCTGATACTTGAATCTTGATCCCTTGTGCTCCCATTCTCATGGTTGAAGCGATAGCCATTTTGGTTGCGCGACGGTAGGCAATTTTACCTTCAATCTGACGTGCAATGTTAACGGCTACAATCTGGGCATCCAGTTCCGGACGTTTAATTTCAAAAATATTGATCTGAACTTCTTTGTTGGTGATCTTTTTCAACTCTTCTTTCAGCTTATCAACTTCCTGACCACCTTTGCCAATAATAATACCTGGCCTTGAGGTGTGAACAGTGATGGTAATAAGTTTAAGTGTACGTTCAATGATAATCTTGGAGATACTTGCTTTTGCCAAACGGGCATTCAGGTATTCCCTGATCCTGAAGTCTTCCACGAGCTTATCACCATAGTTGTTTCCACCGAACCAATTGGAATCCCATCCTTTGATGATCCCTAAACGATTAGCGATTGGATTAACTTTTTGTCCCATGTATTATTATTTATTCAGTTTCTTTAACTATGGTTAAACTATCAAGACTAACAGTCACATGATTGGATCTTTTTTTGATCCTGTGTGCACGTCCCTGTGGTGCAGGGCGCAGTCTTTTAAGTATTCTTCCTGAATCAACAGAAATATTTTTCACATACAAATTGCTTTCTTCCAAACGGCTTCCTTCGTTTTTTGCCTGCCAGTTTGCAATGGCCGACATGACTAATTTTTCAAGTCTGCGCGAAGATTCCTTAGAGGAAAACTTTAGTACATCAAGAGCTCTGTTCACTTCCATTCCGCGTACCATGTCGGCAACAAGCCTCATTTTTCGCGGTGAAGTAGGACAATTCTTCAAAACAGCGAAATACAGCTGTTTCTTAGCTTCCTTTAGTTCGTTTGCACTATTTCTTTTTCTAGCACCCATCGTGAATTTCTTTAAATCTTAGCCTTATTTTTTACCTTTGGAATGACCCCTGAAGGTTCTTGTAGGTGCAAATTCACCAAATTTATGACCCACCATGTTTTCAGTTACATAAACGGGAATGAATTTATTTCCGTTGTGAACTGCGATGGTATGCCCTACAAAGTCAGGAGAAATTACTGATGCTCTGGCCCAAGTCTTGATTACAGACTTTTTGTTGGTTTCATTCAGAACTAAAACTTTACGTTCCAGTTTGAAATCGATAAAAGGCCCTTTTTTTAATGAACGACTCATATTGTTCTCCTTTTAATTATTTCTTGCGTTTTTCTACAATATACCTATTGGAAGCTTTCTTCAGCGAACGGGTCTTGAAGCCTTTTGCCAACAAGCCTTTACGTGAACGTGGATGTCCACCTGAAGAACGACCTTCTCCACCACCCATCGGGTGATCGACCGGGTTCATAGCTACACCTCTTACACGAGGTCTTCTACCTAACCATCTTGAGCGACCTGCTTTACCCGATCTTTCAAGGTTGTGTTCGGTATTACCAACAATTCCTACTGTAGCACGACAAGTTACAAGCACCATTCTGGATTCGCCTGAAGGCAATTTCACGATAGCATACTTTCCTTCTCTCGAAGTTAACTGAGCGTACGTTCCGGCACT
>JAUYTA010000032.1 GCA_030695265.1 Bacteroidota bacterium | reverse complement strand
ACATGATCAGGTTGTTAAGCCCGAGAAAACCGGCAATACGCCCTGCACCCTGCGAAACTTCTTCCTGAACACCACCATCAGAAATGAAAGTGTAGGTTTTATGCGCCATCCATTCGCCAAAACGCTGAACAAGAAATCGTTCAGCAATCGCAGCTCCAACAGCCATTGTGTGCCCCTGACCAAGTGGTCATGAAGTGTTTTCAACTCCTCTGGCAGGTTCTACTTCAGGATGCCCCGGAGTTGGGCTGCCCCACTGGCGAAAATTGGCCAGTTCGTCCATCGTATAAAAGCCATTCAATGCCAGAATGGAATATAACATCGGTGACATGTGGCCCGGATCTAAAAAAAAACGGTCACGATTAATCCAGGTCATATCACTTGGATCAAAATTCAGGAATTCAGAATAAAGGACAGTCACAAAATCGGCGCCGCCCATTGCTCCGCCAGGATGGCCTGATTTGGCTTTTTCGACCATTGCTGCCGACAGGATTCGAACATTGTCAGCTGCTTTTGTTACGAGGTTTTTTTCCATTTTATATAGTTTGAATAATTAATTTTAATTTCAAGTTTACTGATTGTGATCTTATTCCGGCATTTCACCTCAACTTGTATATACAAGATAAATGCCCGGCAAATATAGTAATTACACTAAACTTACCGGGCATTTTAATCTCAAAAGACCGAAAAATTAATATTATTTCGGAGGAAGTATTCTTACCATAACGACTCCTTCTATTTCAGAAATCATGTTTTTAATTGTTGCAGGAACAGTGCCGTCAATGTCAATAATGTTATAGGCAATTTCGTCCCTGTTTTTGTTAAGCATGTTCGAGATATTTAAACCTTCATGTGCCAGCAATGCAGAAATCTGGCTGACCATTTTCGGTACATTTCTATTTGCCACTAAAATACGGGTTCCACCGTTTCGATCCATTTCGGCAGTCGGAAAATTGACCGAATTCACAATATTACCGTTTTCGAGGTAATCAATAACCTGGGTTACAGCCATGATTGCACAATTGGTCTCCGACTCTTCCGTGGAGGCCCCAAGGTGAGGAATGGCAATGATATTTTTCACATCTATCAATTCATCTTCAGGAAAATCGGTGACATACTTACCGACTTTTCCAGATTCAATTGCTTCAATCATATCCTGATTTTTCACCAAACCACCCCGTGAAAAGTTCAGGATTTTAACCCCGTTTTTCATCATCTTCAGCTTGTCTTTATTGATGAATCCTTTGGTTTCGGGCATTTGAGGAATATGGATTGAAACAAAATCGGCATTGGCCAGCAATGAATCAAGTCCTTCGGCCTTTTTCACGTTGCGGCTCAATTTCCAGGCATGTGCAACCGAAATGTAGGGATCGTAACCAATCACATTCATTCCAAGGCCCTGGGCTGCATTGGCAACCAAAACGCCGATGGCGCCAAGTCCGATAACAGCCAGCGTTTTTCCACGGATTTCAGTTCCACCGAAGTTGGATTTGCCCTTTTCAACCAAACCGGCGACTTCGCTTCCCTTACCCTTCAGGGTTCTTGCCCATTCAATGGCTCCTGAAATATCGCGTGAAGCCAAAAGCATACCTGCAATTAAAATTTCTTTCACTGCATGGGCATTTGCACCGGGCGTATTGTAAACAACAATACCCTTTTCAGTACATTTCTCAATCGGGATATTATTTACTCCGGCCCCTGCGCGTGCAATAGCCAGCAGACCTGATGGCAATTCCATGTCGTGCATGGCCTGACTACGAACGATAATTGCATCAGGATTATTGAATTCACTGGCAATTTCGTATTTGTCTAAAGGAAAAATCTTCAATCCTTCCGGATCGATCTTATTTAATGTCTGGATTTTGAACATGATATTTGGTTTTTTGTCATGAAAAAGTATGACAAAGATCACAAATTTATTTAAAATCTGAAGTCGTTTGAATGAAAAATAAGTGAATTACCGAATGTTATTGAGCAAAAAAAGCAACCCTCAGTGATAAAACATTTGAGTCAAAATACCATCACGCTAAATTCAATTCTGTCAAATAAAAAAAACTTCACTGGTAAGTAAAATTAATGTATCCCAAGTGTTAATAAATGTAAATAATTGATACTTTTATCGCAGATTAAAAATTTCATTTTGCGTTTTAATCCTGTACAAAACTATTTTACCCTGACTTTTTAACTATTAACCTAAACTTACAGCTTATGAGTGAATGATTTTTTTGTGAAGACCGTGCAATCGATTGTAGGTTTTCAAAAAAGCCCCTCCAGATGGTGTTGAAATTCAATTACTTCACCTACAAAATCAAACTAATTATTTTATATAACAGATTAAATTATGGAAAAAATTCGAAGATTAGGCCATTTCCCTTTCGGAAATGGTTCGCAAATTCTTTTGAAGATTAAATTACTTTCTGTCGGTTTGTTATTTGGATTTGCCTCTGTAGCAGCAGATGGTTTTTCTTTAAATTCAAATCCGGAGCAGGTAATTAATCCTGTTGAGCAGCAGAAGCAAGTCAGCGGGACGGTCAATGACAGCCAGGGGGTTCCAATCCCGGGAGCTACCGTTATTGTTACCGGTACCAACATTGGTACAATCACTGATATTGATGGAAAATTCAGGTTCAGTGTTCCTGCAACAGCAAGAACCCTTACCATTAGTTTTGTTGGAATGACTTCCAAAGAGGTAACCATTGGCACCAATACCAACTTTACCGTTGTTCTGGCCGATTCAAATGTTGGTTTGGAAGAAGTGGTCGTTGTAGGTTATGGCACTCAGAGAAAGGAAAGCGTTGTAGGAGCTATTTCGCAGGTTGACAACAAGACACTGATGCGTTCGGGAACTTCCAACATTACCAATGCAATTGCGGGTAAGCTTTCGGGTGTTTTGACCATTCAGCAGACAGGTGAACCTGGAAATAATGACGCTGAAATTATTATCCGTGGTTTGTCGAGCTGGAACGGTTCGCAACCTTTGGTGCTTGTTGACGGTGTTGAACGCGACTTTACTGATTTGGATCCGAATGAAATTAACACCCTTTCTGTATTAAAAGATGCCTCGGCAACTGCAGTATTCGGTGCAAAAGGTGCAAACGGTGTTATTCTGGTGACCACCAAAAGTGGTTCTTTAGGGAAACCGAAACTCGATTTCTCAGCCTCCTATGGTGTTCAAAAGGCCACCCGTATACCAGATCATATCGATTCATACACCACCATGTCGTTACTGAATGTGGCCCGTATGAACGGAGGACAATATACAGACCTTTTGCCGGAGAGTATTCTAGAAGAGTACAGAAATCCTTCAACTCCGTTAAATGCGCTGCGTTATCCAAACGTGAACTGGTTTGATCTTTTGGCAAAACCTTATGCTCCAACAGTCAATGCCAACTTCAATGTTACAGGTGGAACAAAGTTCATTAAATATTTCTGTTCATTGGGTTTTATGAACGAAAGTGGATTTTTTGAAGCAAAAAAGGATGGATTCTACGATATGAATTACCATTACAACAGGTTTAACTACCGTGCCAATGTTGATTTCGACCTGACACCGGATACTAAACTATCATTCAAAATGGGTGGTGAAACCGGGATTAAAAATCAGCCCAACAGTTCACCATGGCGTAATTTATATGCTACCAGTCCGGCCCGTTTCCCTGCTTATTTTCCTGAATGGGTGCTTGAGCAGGTTCCTGATACAGATTATCCGGATGCAAGGGGAATGCGACTTTCAGAAGCATTTGGTGAATACACTGGTAACCCATATACTTCGTTAAATACAGGTGAGTTCAGACAATATGTAGATTCAAAATTATTTACTGACCTTATTTTGGATCAGAAACTCGATTTTATTACTGAAGGCTTATCATTTAATAGTAAAGTTTCTTTGAGTACCTACTTCCGTAATAATTCGCTGTTGGCTAACTGGGCTTTCCCGCAATATAAATTAGATTATACCAAAATTGGGGCAGTCGATCCTATTTCAGGCAAACCTTTAAATCCTTGGACTCGGTCTGGGCAAGCTAACGAAGTGTATACCCAACCACCTCTGGATATTAACGTGGGCAATTTACAGGACGATTATTACCGCGATTTATACTATGAGTTTGCCCTTAATTACAGCCGCACTTTTGGCAACCATAGCATTACTGGTCTGGCTTTGTTAAACCGGCAGCAAAAAAATAAGGGAACTGATTTTGCTTATTTTAATCAAGCCCTGGTTGGCAGAACAACCTATGATTACAAGCACAAATACCTGCTTGAATTCAATGTTGGCTATACCGGCTCAGAGCGTTTTGCTCCAGGGAACCGTTTTGGTTTATTCCCCGCTGGCGCTATAGGCTGGGTGATTTCTGAAGAACCTTTCTTCAAAGCCGCATTCCCGGTTATTAGTAAATTGAAACTGCGTTATTCCGATGGGAAAGTGGGTAGCGACTATGCCAGAAGCAGATGGCTCTACCAAAGCGATTATTTTAAGGATTCACGCGGTCATATTCATGAAGATCTTGGAGCCAACCTGGTTGCACAATGGGAAGAAGCCCGTAAGCGCGATATTGGTCTTGAACTGGGATTATTTAAAGATCAGTTTACGTTGGTTGTTGACCTTTTTGATGAACAACGTGATCAGATGTTGCTGGTGCCGCGAAGCGCTACCATGTTAATTGGTAACTCATTTAAGGAACTTAACCTTGGTGAAGTAAAGAAGCATGGTATTGAAGTGGAAATCGGCTTCAATAAAACAGTCAATAAGAATTTCAATTATTTCCTGAAAGCCATTATGGGTTATAACGAAAACCGGGTATTGTTTAAAGACGATCCACCATACGCCCCTGATCACACCAAGCTGGCCGGCAAGCCACTTACTGAAATGCTGAGCAACGAGTTTGGCCTCGAAGGATTGGAATTAAGTGGCGTTGAATTGACTGGTACCGGATATTATACTTCGGTTGATGATATTCACAACAACCCATCACCTATCGCATTGGAAAAACTCAACGTGGGCGATTACAAATTCCTCGATTATCTGGTTGACGGAACCATCACCGCCCTCGATAAACACCCCATCAAAGGCTTAACATATCCTCCTTTTACGTTCTCATGGTCAAGTGGTTTTACTTACAGAAACTTCGACTTCCATTTTATGTTCCAGGGTAACCTTGGAAAGTATGTTCAGTATAACCAGACCTACGAAGTTGAGTTTATTAAAGGTGACTGGCGTGTACACTCCTCACAATTGGATTACTGGGCGCCAAACAATCCAACAGCAAAGCACTCAACCTTGCATTACAGCGGCAGTTCGAGCGCCGACATTTTGTTCTGGGGTGGTGGCGAAGCCGACCGCGGATACCAGGTGATGATTGAAGACCGCTTCTTCCGTAACGCAGACTATATGCGTCTGAAAGAAGTTTATGCAGGTTATACTTTCGATCCGGGTTACTTAAACAAATTAGCCGGTGTTTCCAGCTTTTTGGTTTATGTTACCGGCAATAATCTCTGGACTTTAACCAATTTAATTGAAGGCGACCCTGAACGTAAAGATTTCCAGCAAGGGTTTTATCCACAGATGTCATCCTTCAAGGTTGGTGTTAAGTTCGTATTCTAATTGTAAAATCTACGATCATGAAAAAATATATAATTTTATTATTAATGACAGGGATCATGATGGTTACTCCGTCATGCCTTGAAGAATACCTTGATCAGGCACCCGAATCAGGGCTGGACGAAGCAGAAGTATTCTCCAAATATGACAATTTCAGGCAATACTTCTATGGTGTTTATGAAGGACAGAAACGCTTTAGCGGTAACTGGAGAGATTATAACATAAAAAACGCGTTTCCTCTCTATTTCAACGCATGGGACCAGAAATGGACCTGGGAAGGTGCGACTGACGCGGCAGACATGGGGCGTTATATGGAAGGCCATACCTTTAAAAGTGGCCAGGTGTCGGCTTTCGTCAATAAATTTACCTACGACGGAAACCGCAGACCAGTTTTGGAATCCATGTTTATGGCAATTCGAAAATGCAACATGGTATTGCAGAACATTGACAAACTTCAGGATGCAGAACAGAAAATCAAAGATGATTTTGTTGGTCAGGCTCACTTTGTCCGTGCATTTTGCCACTTTGAGTTGATGCGTTTATGGGGGCCAATGCCTTACCTTACCCATGTTATCGGCGTTGACGACCAATGGGATATTCCACGTTTGTCGAAATACGAGACCCTGGCTGCCATTGCAGCCGACATGGATACTGCTGCTACCTTTTTTGCAAAAGCAGGTATAATGCGCCGTGACCCGGGACCGGGACAGGCAGGTCACCTTGCTGATCCGGAACAAGCCCGCCCGAATGGAGTTGCCGCGAAAGCGTACAAAGGACGTGCATTGCTATATGCTGCAAGCCCGCTGAACAACGACAAAGGGCAAAAAGCCTGGGAAGATGCCGCAAAAGCCAACTGGGAAGCCATCCAACTGGCCGAACAAAATTTATATGGGTTACTTTCTGCTGCCGATTACAAGAAAAACTATGCAGGAACCACCTATACCAACGAGCAGCTATGGGCATGGACCGCTGGTAACCTTTCCTGGAACAATGGTTTTTTTGCAGGTCTTATATCTGGGGTGATTGGCGATAGCAAGTCTTCCTGGTCGGGTGTTTGTCCTACCCAGAATTTTGTAGATAAATTTGAAACCAAATGGGGCGAACCGCTGAATACGGAAGCCGATCGTCAGGCAGCCATTGCAGCAGGCCATTACACCGATCAAAATCCGTATAAAGATCGTGATCCGAGGTTTTACATCAACATTGTTTACAACCAGGCTCCTTTAACAGGCTGGTCGGGTGGTAAAGCGCAGATTTGGTTTGAAAACAAAGCTGGTTCAACTGTTTACGGAGAATTAATAAACCCTACTGTGTATTTGGGAAGGACTTATACGGGTTATTATCTGAGGAAAATATGGGGAGAAGGCAGTACCAAAGACAGGAAATCGGTGATACATACTGATCCGTTGATTCGTTTGGGCGAACTCTACCTGAACTATGCAGAAGCTGCCAATGAGGCATACGGACCCAATGGAATGGCTCCGGGCGCAACAATGACTGCTGTTGCGGCAATCAATGTAATCCGCACGCGCATTAATCAGCCTGAAGTTTTGGCGACCTATACAAACAGCAAAGAAGTTTTCAGGGAAAGGATAAAAAATGAACGCAATATCGAACTCGCATACGAAGGGCATTATTACCACGATATCCGCCGTTGGAAAGATGCACCCAGAACTTATTCAAATCCCATAATAGGAATGGAGATCGAAAAGGTACCTGTAAGCGCTGAGTACCCAACAGGGTTCAGATACAGTCGCTATCCACTATCGGCCGACCGCCAGCCAAGTTGGAAAGAACCCATGTACTATCTCCCGTTCAATACGGAAGATAATTTCAAAATGAAAAATTTTGTTCCCAATGTCGTTTGGTAATTTAAACCCGATAAAATGAAGATTATGCAAATTTATCATACACTATTTCAGAAATACAGGTTTATCGGAACCTTACTTTTCGTTATCCTGCTTGCTGGAACTACTCTGGCACAGGATGTTGAAAAAGTGAAAGCGAAACCTGTAAGTTTTACAATAAAAGTAACCGACGACAGTGGCAATGCTATTGGTAAGGCGCTCGTTGTAGTTGGTGAAGGGGTTATCCATACGGAAACAGATGAAAATGGTAACTGCTCTATTTTAGGCATACCTGAAGATTTTGTTTCTGTCAGCGCTTTCGGATTTGAAAAGAGCATCACCTTTATCAGCCAGTTATTGGAAGATAAGGTGGTTAAACTTGAGAAGGCAAAATTATTTATGACCTCTGACGATGTGGTTGAATTACCTTTCATGTCAGTCAAAAAACGGAAATTATCAGGAAGCGCTTTTGTTATTAAAGGCAACCAACTGGATAAATATCCATCAACCGATATCCGTAATGCAATGACAGGTCTTGCCCCCGGCCTTGAAATCAGGGAAAACAATGGTATGCCCGGAATGAGCGCCGAAGAATCGCTGAATGTTTTTGGTATTTCAGAAAAGATTGGTGTAAGCGCCCGTGGCCGCGGAATGATGTACATCATTGATGGTGTTCCAACTGAAATTACTGAAATGCCTTTGGATCCAAACGAAATTGAAAGCATGACTGTAATTAAGGACATTGTTGGCAAGTCAATGTTTGGTCCTTCTGTCGCTGATGGTGTTATACTGATCAAAACCAAACGTGGAAGATCCCACGATCGGGTGATCAATGTGAACATTGAAAAAGGCATCAGTATGGCTGACCGTTTCCCTGAATTTGTTTCGGGTGGTGATTATGCCCGTTTGAACAACATCGCCAGAACCAACAGTGGATTGGCGCAGTTGTACAGCGATGAAGCCATTGCGGAGTACGATAAAAATGATCCATACAATATGAAATATCCCAGCGTTAACTACCGCGATATGATGCTCAAAAACAGCATGGCTTTTAACCGGGCGAACATGTCATCATCAGGTGGTAACGACATTGTTCAGTATTATACTTATCTGGGCTACAGTGGCGAAGGCGATCTGTTTAAGATTGGCGCTCCTGCCGATTACAACCGACTGAATACACGTGCCAACATCGACATTAAAGTTAATGAGGTAATAAAAGTTCAGTTCGATTTCTTTGGAGGCTTGACATTCCGTCGTTCACCCAATTATGGATTTAACACAAATTTCACATCTGAAGGCACTAATAACCCGGTGTTAACTATTGTTGAATTTCCTTCTGTAATCAACGATATCACTGCAACTCCACCCATTGCCTTTCCGGTTTACGCCAACAACGATCCGACACTGGATAAACCCTGGTATGCAGTAAGTTCAACTTACACAAATAACCCCATCGGAAACCTGGTACACAACGGTTATTATACTGAATCGGGTCGTACAGGTGCATTTAACGTGGCTTTGGATTTTGATCTCGGCCAAATGGTTCAAGGTTTAAAATCGAAAACATATATCGGGTTCAACGCATTTAACCTACTCCGCATTGGTAAAGCCGAAGAATACTCTTCATACATTGTTACACCATCGGTTAATGCTGCCGGAAGAGATACAGTAACATTAACGAAAACAAATCGTGTTAACTACGATATGGCTAATGAGGTAAAATTGCATGACTTCTATTTCCAACGTTTTGTTGGTTACGAAACTTTGGAATACGACCGGAAATTTGGTAAAAA
>JAUYTA010000028.1 GCA_030695265.1 Bacteroidota bacterium | reverse complement strand
TTTTTACCAGGTTTTGAATTTTGATGTTTAGTTTATCCTCATCGTTTATCAGCTTTGTTCCGGCTTTTCGCAGGCTGTTGAGTACAAACCAGTTAGATCCGGGAACCAGAATTACAACCAGCACCAAATCAATCGCCTGCCACAATCCGGACTCAACATTCAGGAAAATTAACACAACCAAACCGGTACTTACTAAAAGTTGGATGATTCGGGTGCGCAGACTCAATTCCTTAAACCATTCGATGGCATTTTCGAGACCGGAATAGAAAGTTGGTATAAATATGAGTGTAAGCAATGTGCTGAGCGCCAATCCGCCAATTACTACGATAGCGAACGGTGCACCGATTGCGCTTACATATTCGGCATCGCCCATGGCCAGCGGCAACATGCCCACAATGGTGGTGATGGTTGTAATCAAAATCGGGCGAACACGCGATAAACCGGCGGTCATCAATGCGCGCGAACGACGGTAGCCGCGCTTTCGCAGGATGTTGGTATAGTCGATCAGGATAATTCCGTTGTTGACAACTACCCCGAGCAAAATCAGGAAGCCCGTAAGTGTATTGGCATTGAGGAGGCTGTTGTTGGTAACGATGAGGGCGATTAATGAACCAATAGCGGCCAGCGGAATTGAAAAAAGTATCACGAAAGGCAACGACAACGATTCGAAAACTGACGCCATGATCATAAATATCAGGAGAATTGAGGCGCCAATCATTAGATAAAACTCCGAATAATCGGTTTCGTCATGTATCACCTCGACAGCAACACCCGATGGCAAATTGTAATTGGCAACCAGGTCATCAATTTCGTAACGGTAGGCAGCTAAAAGTTCTTTTGAGCTGCTGGCCTCACTAACAAACCGGTAGTTTACCTCAATTTGTTTTTCCTGATTTACCCGGTTGATGCCGGCAAGTCCGCTGGCATATACAATGGTGGTAAAATCCTGAAGGTCGTGAATACCACCGCTTGCATCGTTCACCTGCAACATTTTAAGTTCCTCCATGTTGCGATCGGTCTCTTCTTCCTCTCCTTCAATCAGTTCCTTTTGGGTGATGATTATTTCATATTCGTCAACACCTTGTTTATACTGAATATTGGTTGATATTTCCCTCGAGAACGAATTAATTTCAGACAATACATTGTTGAGGGTGATGTTGTATTCGGTCATCAGCAACGGGTTGAAGTAC
>JAUYTA010000023.1 GCA_030695265.1 Bacteroidota bacterium | reverse complement strand
CTTTTACCGCATAATTTTCGACCAGTTGTTTGGCGGCATCAAAATCACCTTCCGATTTAATTCGCTGAATTTCTTTCAGCAATTGGCCAAACAATTCCCTTAATGCCTGATAATCATTTATCCTGACGTAAGTCTTTTCTTCTGAACAGACGAATTCGACCACATTTTGTGCTTTCCCGGCTTCGTAAACCCATCGGGCAATCAGTTGACGGTTTCTCATGTGCGATTCTTCAATGTCTTTTCCCGGCTCAATACGTGTCAATTGCGTTAAAAGCCCATTTCTCAGGTAAACATCGTATTCGGCTTTGGCAGCATCAACCGAGGGAAGCAATCCAAGTTGAAGCATTTGGTTGTCAAGCATATAATATAGAGCAAAAAGATCGGCACGTGTTTCTTCGATGGTCGAATAATAGTTTTTCAGGTTTTCGGTACTCACCCCTTCCAGCACTTTTCCGGAGCCATGACCCAGACATTCGTGCAAATCGGTATGCAGGTTTCCGGCCAGATAGCCAAATTGCCGCGCCCTTTCAATTTCATCCACCGAACCCGCAAATTCCTCCAGCATTCCATTGTTCATCGAATCAAGAAAATAAGCCTGTGTAATGTTCTCGATGGTAACCGATTTTGAACCGTGTTTTTCGCGAATCCATTCGGCATTCGGCAAATTAATTCCGATCGGTGTTGCCGGATAACAATCGCCGGCCAGAATTGCCACGTTGATCACTTTTGCACTCACTCCTTTTACTGCTGTCTTTTTAAATTCAGGAGCAACAGGCGAATTGTCTTCGAACCATTGTGCATTTTCGCTCAAAATAGTTGCGCGTTTGCTGGCTTCCTTGTCTTTGTAATTCACGATTGATTCCCAGCTTCCTTTGATTCCCAATGGATCGCCGTAAACTTCAATAAAACCATTTACAAAATCAACATCACCGTCCAGCTCCTTCACCCAGTCGATACTATACTGATCGAACAAAGCCAGATTGCCGGTGGTATAATATTCAATCAAAGGTCCGATATATTTTTTCTGAAGGTCGTTTTCTGCATACTTCACCGCTTTTTCTAACCAAAATATGATCTGTTCAATCGCTTTTCCGTATTTGCCATCTAACTTCCAAACATGTTCTCTCAAACGACCATCTTTCTTTACCAAAGTCGAGTTCAATCCAAACGAAACCGGCTCTGCTCCTGCCGTAGCTTTTAGTTCTGCATAAAAAGTCTCCGCTTCATTTTGGGTTACATCCTGATAATAATTATTGCTGGAAGTTTTTAACAGGTCTTTTTCGGGATCAAGATTGACCCGTTTTGATTCTTTTTCAGGATTAAAAATTACGTCCTGAATTTCAGCAATGAATGCTTCAAAGCTTTGTCCTGAATTTACTTTAAATCCAGACCAATCGGACTGTGCAACCAGTTCTGTAAAGTAAGTTTCAGGAAAACCGGCAGGTATTTTTTCGGTTGAATAATGATGATGTATCCCATTCGAAAACCAGACCCGTTTCAAATAAACTTCGAAAGATTTAAACTGATCAGTTTCGCGGTTTCCTTTGAATGTTCTTCGGATCGTTTCGAGTACTGCCCGAATTCTCAAATTGAAACGGTTATTTTGATCCCATAAAATATCGCGTCCGCAAAGAGCTGCCTGCGAAAGATGATAGATGTACAATTTCTTGGTCAGATCAAGCGCTTCGAATCCGGGCACAGCAAATCTCAATATCTTCAGGTCAGCAAATTTCTCAGCAAAAACTTCCATGTTTCAGTTATTTATTCAGTTCTTCAAATTTTTTCTCTAATAAATCAACACGTTTTAGCGACACGCGCAGCCAATCGAGCATAACTTTTTGCTTTTCAACTTCGCTAAGTTGCCAATCGATAGATGATTTTTTCCGAAGTTGGTGCGTTAAATGGTGCAGCACCACCGAAACAGCCACAGAAACGTTTAAACTTTCGGTAAAACCAACCATCGGAATCTTCATGAATTCATCGGCCTCTTTTTTTGCCCATTCGGTAAGTCCGGGGCGTTCGCAACCAAAAACGATGGCTGCCTTTCCCTTTTCCAGATCAAATTCCTCCAAATCAACATCGTGTTCATGCGGGGTAGCAACAACTATCCGGTAACCTTCCTGACGCAGTTTCTGCAATGCTTCCGGGGTATTCATTTCAGTGCGGTTGTACCGGTTAACATTCACCCAATTGGTTGAACCTCTAACCACATCCTTATTTGCTTGAAAAACATGTGTGTTTTCGATCACATGGATATTTTGAATACCGAAACATTCGGCAGTACGAACAACAGCGCTGGCATTTTGGGTCTGGTAAAGATCTTCGAGAACTACAGTAAGATAATTGGTCCGGGACGAGAGAATTTTATTAAACAAGGTAAGTCTTTCAGGAGTAACAAATTCTGAAAGATATTGTATCAATTTGGCTTCCATTTTATTTATTTTGGCAGGGGCAAAGGTAAAAAAAAGAGCCGCATAAAATTTATGCAGCTCCTTTGTAATTTTTTTTCAGGAAAAATACTAGACGGTATCAGCCAATTCAGCACCTGGTTTAAATTTTACAACATTCTTTTCCGGAATTGTAATTGTTGCACCTGATTGAGGGTTTCTTCCGGTTCTTGCGCTACGTGACGCAACAGAAAAAGATCCGAATCCGATAAGAGCAACACGATCGCCATTTTTAAGGGCATCAGTAGTAGCTTCTACAAAAGCATCCAGTGATTTTTTTGCATCGGCTTTGGTCAAACCAGCTTTTTCAGCAATTGCATCGATTAATTGTGCTTTGTTCATAAGAAAACATGTTTAAGGTTTAAAAAATATGTGAAATACAAAAATAGTTTATTAAAACCATTAAAAATACCATTACAAAAAATGAAAACATTAATAAAATCAATGCTTTCAAAAGGTTCTCTTAATTGAGATACTAAATTCATAAATAAGATTCAAAAAAACAACCCTTCTGAAGATTTTTTTTAAAAAATATTTCTGCCCGATTTTCTGAAATATCTATTGCGGTTTAAAAATATTTTCTACTTTTGCCACCGCGTTTGGAGAGATGGCAGAGTGGTCGAACGCGGCGGTCTTGAAAACCGTTGACCGTGTGAGCGGTCCGGGGGTTCGAATCCCTCTCTCTCCGCAAAAATAAAAGCCTGAATATCAATGATATTCAGGCTTTTTATTTTTACATCAACCCTAAAAAAACACTTATTTTCAAAAATCAAATACCTGATTCATCCTCATTCTAAATAAATCCATTGTGTTGTTAGAATCAAAAAATTATCTGACGAAAGTATTTTTCAGTACATTTATACGAAATTTATATAACCAAAATCAAAATAATATGAGAACCAAAACCCCTTTCAATTTATTTTTACTGGCCTTGGCCGTCGTTTTTTCCGGTTGCTCGAAGCCCAAAGAATGGAAAGTTGTATCGCCTGATCAGAAAATTTCTTTTAAACTTTATGAAAAAGAAAGTCAGTTATACTATCAGGTACTTTTGTCGGAATCTGTAATTATTGAAGAATCACCCATTGGAATTGAACGAAATGATGCACAATTCAGTAGCAATTTATCGTTTGTTTCAGTCGGAAATCAAAAATTGATCGATGAAAAATACACATTGGTTACAGGGAAACAATTGGAATGCAATAACAATGCAAACGAACTAACCGTAACTTTTGAAAATGATCAAAAGGCAAAAATCGAATTAATTCTCCGTGCCTACAATGATGGAGTAGCATTTAAATACAGGTTTCCCGAAACAAGCGCCGGAAATTATGAAATCACAAAAGAATTAACAGGATTCAAAATTCCTGAAGATGGAAAAGCATGGATTCAACCATACGACAGCATAACAAAATACAGTCCCGGATATGAGCGCAATTATACGAATGGCTCCGGTGTCGGCGAAACTTCGCCTGAATCGGAAGGATGGTGTTTCGCCAGCCTGTTCGAAACAAAAAATACATGGATTTTACTTACAGAAGCAGGGCTGGATGGAACTTATTGCGCATCGCGACTGGATGGGAATGCAACCGGAGGTCTATATACAGTAAAGTATCCAGGCGAAAAAGAGGCAATGGGAATTGGCAGCGCCAACCCAACATCGAACTCATTGCCTTGGGAAACTCCATGGCGGGTAATTGTTGTTGGCGAAAAGTTAGCAACCATTGCTGAAACTACTATGATTACCGGTTTAAGCAAACCTTCAGAAATTTCAGATATCAGCTGGATTAAACCGGGACTTGCATCGTGGAGCTGGTGGGCCGATCCTGACAGTCCGAAAAACTACAAAAGCATGGTTGCTTTTATCGATTTTGCTTCGGAATGGGGAATTCCCTATTTTCTGGTCGATGCCAACTGGAACATGATGGAAGGTGGCGGAAATATTGATCAATTGATTGAATATGCTACGAAAAAGAATGTCGGAATCTGGTTGTGGTACAATTCGGCCGGCCCGCACAATACGGTAACCGAAGCTCCGCGAGATCTCATGCTTGATGCTGATATCAGAAAAGCTGAATTCGAAAAACTGCATAAAATGGGTGTGAAAGGTGTGAAAGTTGATTTTTTCCAGAGCGACAAACAGCACATCATTCAGCAATATCTTGGCATTTTGAAAGATGCAGCCGACAATCAGGTGATGGTGAATTTTCATGGTTGTACTTTGCCCCGAGGATGGCAGCGCACCTGGCCAAATCTTGTAAGTATGGAATCTATTGTTGGCGAGGAATGCTACATGTTCCGTGAAACCTATCCTGAAACAACTGTGTGGCACAATACCATTCAGCCTTTTACACGGAATGCCGTAGGTTCGATGGATTACACACCTTTTGGTTTATCCGATAAAAAATACCCTCACCTCACATCCTCTGCCAATGAACTGGCGCTGACCATTGTTTTTGAATCAGGAGTGGTTCATTTGGTAGATTTTCCAAATGTTTACAAAGCAATGCCCGATTTTGTGCAGGATTTCACCAAACAATTGCCTACCGTTTGGGACGAAACTAAATTGGTGGATGGCTATCCCGGAAAAGATGTTGTAATGGCACGTCGTTCAGGAGAAAAATGGTTCATTGGTGGCATCAATGGCGAACAGATTGATAAAGAGATGAACCTGTCACTTGATTTTCTGACCGAAGGAAAAACCTATCAGGTTAAATTAATTACCGATGGGGCTGACAATAAATCGTTTGCTAATAATGAAATTTCAGTAAAGAAAGGGGATAAACTGCCGGTTAAAATGTTGCCTGCAGGAGGATTCGCTGCCAGATTTGAATAGCCAGAAAAATAAAATTAAAACTTCAAACTCACCCCAAAGGCCGCAGGCGGCCTTCCCCCTCTCTTTTTTAAAGAGAGGGGAAAAGTCAGCTTGCTGACGATGGGGTGAGTTTGGAAATATAAATTCATAGGATTACTTAGATCAACAATCATTTTGCTTTTACCAGTTCAATTCTATGGTCTGTCCTTTTTTCAGGGCAATGTCCTTTTGTTCGTTACCGTAATAAAGTTTTGTTTTGCCTGATTTTCTGGCGTAAATACTGAGTTTTTTAATGGTCTTGTTGTTCCATTCCATCGCAACTTCGAAACCACCACGGGCACAAATTCCTTTTACCGAACCACTCTCCCATGCGTCGGGCAATGCAGGAAGCAACCGGATTTCGTGTTCTGTTGACTGTAACAGCATCTCGGCAACAGCAGCGGCACCGCCAAAATTACCATCAATTTGAAATGGCGGATGGGCATCGAACAAGTTGGGATAGGTCCCTCCTCCCCTTGCGTAATCGGTTTTAACGCCATCGGGTTCGACATATTTCAGCAATTCGCGGTACATTTTATAGGCGCGATTTCCGTCCCAAAGCCTTGCCCAAAGGTTGATCCGCCAGCCTTTCGACCAACCTGTTGTTTCATCGCCTTTTATTTCAAGTGTTTCCCGGCAGGCATTGGCCAGTTCAGGAGTCGTTGCAGGTGTAATATGATTTCCGGGGAAAAGTCCGAACAAATGCGACTGATGCCGATGTTGCGGATCCTGATCTTCCCAATCGTAATACCATTCCTGAAGATTGCCTTTTTTACCAATCTGATACGGATAAAGTTTCGCCAAAGCCACCTCCAGTTTATTCCTGAAATCAGCATCCAGATTCAATACTTTCGAAGCCTCAACCGTTTGCTGAAAACATTCGCGAATCATTGCCAGATCTGCTGTTGCGCCATACAAAGTTGCACCGGCATAGCCTTCGGGGGTAAGGTATTTATTTTCAGGCGAAGTGGATGGCGAGGTAATCAGTTTGCCGTTTTTATCTTCCACCATCCATTCCAGACAGAACAAAGCTGCCCCTTTCATGAGTTCATAAGCTTCATCCTTCAGGAATTTTTTGTCGCGTGTAAATTGGTAATGTTCCCACAAATGAGTGCTCAGCCAGGTGCCACCCATGTTCCAATTCGCCCATACCGGATCGCCCTGACCAAATTCGCCAACCGGGTTGCTCATTGCCCAAATATCCGAGTTATGGCAAGCTGCCCAGCCATTCACACCATAAAAAGTTTTGGCGGTTACTTTTCCGGTTGTTTCCAGATTTTTTATAAAAGTAAGCAGTGGCCGGTGCATTTCCGACAAATTGGTATTTTCGGCCAGCCAGTAATTTTCTTCCGCATTGATGTTGGTGGTGTAATTGCTGCTCCATGGCGGACGAATGTGCGGGTTCCAAATTCCCTGTAAATTGGCAGGAACGCCCGGCGTACGCGAGCTGCTGATCAGCAAATAACGGCCAAACTGAAAATAGAGCACTTCCAGGTTCTTGTCTTCTTTGCCTTCTGCATATCGCCTCAACCGTTCATCGGTGGGTAAATCGGGTGCATCCGTTTTGCCAAGGTTCAGGCTGACACGGCTAAAATATTTCTGAAAATCGGCAAGATGCGACTTTCTGAGTTTTTCAAATGATTTCGGAAATGCCTTTTTCAACTGATTTTCGGCAATCAACTCAGCGTTTAACCCGTTTGTTGCCGGATTTTTATCGAACCCGTTAAAACTGGTGGCGATCGAAACAAAAACCAGGGCTTCGGTTCCTCCTGAAAGTCCAACAGATTGATCGTTGCCGGTAAGATTTCCATCCATATTTTTTATCCTGACTTGTGTCGAAAACCGGGTTCCCCCATTTTCATCAAAAACCACGGCATCAGGCTTATTGCCGCGATAATTCGGTTCGGCATGAACGGGCGCCTGACCTTTTGCTTTCAGGATATTATCGGAGATGGCAACTGTATTTTTTAACTGACTTTCAAATTTCACCCCGAAGTTTAATGCGCCCTTTTGACTGCTGGTAAGTTTGATCACCATCAACTGATCGGGATACGAAATAAAATATTCGCGGGTAAACTTAACGCCGTCTATCTCGTAACTGACTTTCGAAATGGCTTCCGAAATATTTAGTTCCCGGTGATAATTCTGCGGCTCACCTTCATGTTTGAATTCAAGGAAAAGCGACCCAAGTGGCGCATATGATTGTGAAAAGCGACCCTGAAGTTTTTTCTGAAGCTCATCGGCCAGTTTGTAATTTTCGTTTTTCAAGGCTTCGCGAATGGCCGGAATATTTTTCCAGGCTTCGGGATTCATATTGGCATCCACGGGTCCACCCGACCAGAGTGTGGCATCGTTCAGGTAAATCTGATCGGATTGGACACCTCCGAAAACAGAAGCGCCCATTTTACCGTTTCCCAGCACGAGACTCTCCTCGAAATATTGGGCGGGTTTACTGTACCAAAGCGTGTTGGTTGATTGAGCCTGACAAAGATCGACACCGGCCAGTATCAGAATAAAAGTCAGCAGAATAAAAGATTTCTTCATGATCGTTGGGTTTGAATTTAGATACCCAAAGAAAACGCTTTTTCAGGGAAAACCACTGCAGGATTTTATTTTTTGAGGGCATATCTTTTCACCACAGATTTCGCAGATTGACACAGATTTTTAATCTGTGAAGATTTGTGGAATCTGTGGTCTTTTTTTGTTTGTAAATCATCAGTGTGCTACAACGTGGGAAAATGTGCTTTCCGTTTACCCACACTAAAAGTTAAAGAGCAAAAAGATAAGTTGAAATCTCTGATAAAAGAAATATGATAATTGGCCGTTGATTATTTATTTTTTTTACTAAAAACATATCTGAATCCAACCGACAATGTGTTGGTTATTTCCAATTCATCACCCAAAATATCGATCATCGGATTGTACTCGGCGGTTAAATATAGTTTGGGCAACTGGCAGAAAGGATTTACCTGAAGACCAACCGGAATGCTGACGTTATGATTGGTTTAGAATGTAGATTCCATCGCTGGTGCAAAACCAGATGCTGTTGTGCGGATCAACTTTTACCGAATAAATAAACGCATCGGGTAACTGATCCTTTTTCGACCGGTGCCATTTGCGTCCGTCATAAACAAAATAACTTTGGTAATCACCCTTTATGCTTCCCTGTACCCAGATAAAATCACGTTTATCCACAAACATCCGGTTAAAAAAATCCAATTCAAATTCAGTTTCAATTTTGTCCCACTTTCCATTCCTGAAAATTTCCAAATCGTTGGTGTAACATCCCATACACGACGACAAAGAATGGTCGGTTGCAATTACTGCTTCCGATTTTGAATTGACATCAAGTGCGCTTATCCAATAAAATGAAGCATCTCCGCCAAGAGGTATTATGTTTTTGCGTTTGTCGATCATAAATACTTTTGTCTCTGTGACGGTCCCTTCCGTTGAAAAAAAGACATCGCCGTTTTTATCAACTTTCAAATCAATAATCAAATTCTGGTTAATGTCCGAATTTTCGGGAGTAAACAACTCAAACTTTTTACCGTCGAAATGCATTAATCCACCAAGCATGTGTGCCGAACTGCTGAACCAAACGCTGCCATCGGGTGCAGCTTCAACAGCAATAATATAATCGCGGGGAAGGCCGGAGTTCTGCATTGTATAATAGGTAAACTTCCCATTTGAAAATAAAGCCAGTCCGCGGTCTTTTGTTGCAATCCAGACTTTTCCATCAAGTCCAACCGAAAGATCCCGGATTTCAGAACCTACTTCATAGCTTTTCGTTCTGTTTCCGTCGTAAAAAACAAGGCTGGAACCTGCACCAATCCATGCATTCCCGTCAGCATCAAAATCAACACACGCAACCTTTTCTCCTTCCAGAATACGTTCAGAAACATCAAAATTAATTGGGGCAAACTCTTTGTAGGTTAATCCATCTTTTTTGCAGGAAAAGAGGAATAGAGCAAAGCAAATGAACAGGAAAGTACTTCTCATTTGGTTTTTTTAGCTGGGTTTATCTGTAAAGATGCAGAAAAGAACTGTTAGGTTGCGTTGTCATTTCTTCAAATACTTCTCAAAAAACTGATCCTGCTCCCACAGCAGGTGAAGAATATTTTCCTGCGCTTCAACAAACGCCTGACCAACTATCAATGCAGCCATACTTAAAATTATTTTTCTCATTGGTAACTATTTTATTTCTTTATCAGTCGCAATGTTGATGTTTTTCCCTTCAAATCCTTCAGCGATACCAGGTATATTCCACTGCCCAATTTACCAATATTAATGACTTTTCCAACAATCGGATGGTCAATCTGCAATAACTTTTGACCCGAAAGATTGAATACACTGATTTGCCCGATACTTTTATTGTCGCATGAAACGAAGAACATTTCGTTCGCCGGATTTGGATAAATGGTGTATGAATTTACCGATGTGATTCCATCAGCAAAAGTATAATTCCTGATTTGGGCAGTATCCATTACCTGATATAAAAAGTTGATTCCTTGCGGCAAACTGGCAAACAAGCTGGTTGTGTGATCTCCATTGGGATCCTGCCGGTAGGTGTGCGGAAGATTGTATTTGGCCAAAGTGTCTGAAAACATTTGGTTTGGCTTTGCCAGCTTAAATTCATCGAGTTCGCCACAATACGTGTGAATGGCCATCTCCGGATTTCCTTTCCAATTCCTGATTAAGTTGATTGGATTGTGTTGCTCCCACAAATCCAATACAGATTGTTCGGTATTTCCTTCAGAATTTAACGGAAACAGAATGGGCGGATCAGCTCCCGGATTGGGTGAAAAGGCGCCTGCCATCGAATAAATTAACTTTGTGACATTGCCCGAATAAGTGAAATCGTAGGGCGCAGCAGATCCATGTTCAGCGCGTATTTCAGGCAACAAATCGTCGATGTAGGTAATGTTGAGAGGTCCGCTTAGTGCAGATACTCCGATAAATTCTTCAGGATATTTCATGGCAATTTTCATGGCGCCGAAACCACCCATCGAATGGCCCATTATGCTCCATTTCTCTCTTCGATTGTAGGTATTGTACTTACTTTCAACCTCTTCCATCAAATCGGCAACGATATAATCTTCGTAATTTCCATAAAGCAACGAATTGGTATAAAAACTCCCTTTGTACGGTTCACAAGATCCATCAGGAATGATAAAAATTACCTTGAAAAGTTTATCAAAGAGGATTTTCGTGAAAAAGTTTTCAAGAAATGGTTCGAGCGTATTGACCATTTCGGTTGCTGTAGTTGAAGCGCCATGCAGAAATACAATAACCGGGTATTTTTTTGATGCGTCAGCGGCGTTGTAGCCCTGCGGCAATCCAACATAGTAAGTCTTTTCCTGCTTCAACGCTTTGCTGTATATGTTTTTTTGCTGAAACCATTTGCCTGAAACCTGAATACTAATCAATCCAAGCAAAAGAATTAGCAGTAAGGTGTTTTTTTTCATACACTATTTTTATACGGCTAAATTAGAAAGATTTACTTCCAACGAAGCAACGAAAGCCGGGTATTTTGCTGTTCTAAGCAAGCTTTTATTCTTTCTTTTTTTAATCGTATTCACCCCAGCAAGTCCAAATTACAGGATACGATTTTTGTCGATAAATTGGGGCAGCAGATCTTTGACTTTTGAAGTTTTGGTGTCGTTGATGTTTTGGATCACGTAGCTTAGCCATTTCTGTGGGTCGATGTTGTTTTTGGTGCAGGTAGCAAAAAAGCTGTAGAACATGGCAATATCTTTAGCCGCATCGTGAGAACCGGCAAACAGATAATTCTTTCGTCCCAGTGCCAGCGGGCGGATTGAGTTCTCCACAAGATTGCTGTCAATCTCGAGCATTCCGTTGGTCAGATAGTTCTGCAGGCTGACCCACCGGTTGGCGCAATATTCAAAAGCTTGCCTTATCGGACTTTTGGGCGTGACTTTTTCCCGCTCTTGCTGGATATACCCGCCAATCTCGTTAATGATGGGCAACGCTTTATCCAATCGCAAAGCGTGCCGCTGCCCATGCGACATTTCGGCTTCACGGGCAAGTGCCTCGATGGCATACAGCAATTGAATCAGTTTCATCACATGCGATGCCCTTTGCTGGTCGTTCCCAAGTGCCTTGTCGAAGTAACGGCGCGCGTGTGCCCAGCACGAGAGGTGCGTGATGCCTTGCAGTGATGCCAGATAGGTATATCCGGAGTAACCATCGGTTTGAATATAACCGGTGAAGGTCGTCAAATCGTCGATCGGCCCTTTGGTTGAGCGGCTTTTATAATATTCGAAGAGTACCGATTTTGACAATGGCGCATACCTTACCCACATGTATCCCTGGTGGCATGCCCCCAGTTTATCCCGATCCTGCACTTTCATGGGCGATTCATCAATGATTTGGTAAATTTCCCTGAAAACATAAAGCCGGTGAACTGCGTAGAGCGGTCGTATTAATTCAGCGCCCAACTTTACCCACGACTCTAAAGTTGAGCTGGGCAACGGAACGCCCATCTGCCTGATTTGTGCCAGTGTGCGG